>JBIKTU010000151.1:0-5390 GCA_044347965.1 Caulobacter sp. | reverse complement strand
CCTCGCACAACTTGCTCGGCAGGTCGGCCTTCGCGGGTGCGCGGCCGAGGTTGACGTGCTTGCGGGCCATACAGGGGGAGATGGCGCGGGCGCGATGCGGAGCAAGACCAGACAGCTCTAGAGTGCAATTTTATTGAAAGCTCTCTATAGGGGCTTTATGCGTACGAGCCATGGCTTGGGACGTCGAGCAGGCGCCGGAGTTCGAACGCTGGCTTGGGCGCCTCCGGGACGTTTCCGCCCGAGCGGTCATTGTCCGGAGGATCGCCCGGGTCGCCCGCGGAAACCTTGGCGACGTCAGATCTGTTGGCGAAGGCGTGAGTGAGCTGCGCATCGATCACGGCCCCGGATACCGCGTCTACCTCACCCGGCGCGGCGAGAGACTGATCGTGCTACTCTGCGGCGGTGACAAGGACTCCCAGGCGCGCGACATCGCCCGAGCGAAGGCCCTGGCGCAGGAGACCTGAGATGAAGACACGCCCGTTCGACCCGGCGGAGTATCTCGATTGCGAGGAGGCGATCGAGGCCTACCTAGCCGACGCGCAAGCCGACGGCGCGGAGGCGCTGGCCGACGCCAAGGTCGTTGTGGCTCGCGCTCGTCAGATCAATGAGAACGCGCGCCGCAGCGGTGTCGCGGAAGCGCTCAGTCCGACGTATCGCGACACCGAATAGCCGCAAGGGCGGCTCCTCCCGTTCATGATGAAGGACACAGAAAAAGGGCCCGGAGTTTCCGCCGGGCCCTTTTTCGTATCAAGCTGTCGAGGACGCCGCGCACCCTCTGGTCAAGCCCGAGGGCTAAAGGCCTAGGAATCCAGGAACGACCGCAGCTTCCGGCTCCGCGACGGGTGCTTCAGCTTGCGCAGGGCCTTGGCCTCGATCTGGCGGATGCGTTCGCGGGTAACCGAGAACTGCTGGCCGACTTCTTCCAGGGTGTGGTCGGTGTTCATGCCGATGCCGAAGCGCATGCGCAGCACGCGTTCCTCGCGCGGCGTCAGCGAGGCCAGCACGCGGGTCGTCGTCTCGCGCAGGTTGGACTGGATGGCCGCATCGATGGGCAGGATGGCGTTCTTGTCCTCGATGAAGTCGCCCAGGTGGCTGTCTTCCTCGTCGCCGATCGGCGTCTCGAGGCTGATCGGCTCCTTGGCGATCTTCAGGACCTTGCGGACCTTTTCCAGCGGCATGGCCAGCTTTTCGGCCAGCTCTTCCGGCGTCGGCTCGCGGCCGATCTCGTGGAGCATCTGGCGGCTGGTGCGGACGATCTTGTTGATCGTCTCGATCATGTGCACCGGGATACGGATGGTCCGCGCCTGGTCGGCGATCGAGCGGGTGATCGCCTGGCGGATCCACCAGGTGGCGTAGGTCGAGAACTTGTAGCCGCGGCGGTACTCGAACTTGTCGACCGCCTTCATCAGGCCGATGTTGCCCTCTTGGATCAGGTCCAGGAACTGCAGGCCACGGTTGGTGTACTTCTTGGCGATGGAGATCACGAGGCGCAGGTTGGCCTCGACCATTTCCTTCTTGGCCTGACGGGCCTCGCGCTCGCCCTTCTGCACGGTCTGGACGATGCGGCGGTAGTCGTCGATCGGCACGCCGGTCTCGGTGGCCAGGGCGGCGACTTCCTGGCGGATGTCGCGGATCGAGGAGTCGTCGTTCTCGCTGAACTTGGTCCAGCGCACGCCCAGCGCCTTGACCTTCTCCGACCAGTTGGGATCCAGCTCGGAACCGAAGTAGGCCTTGAGGAACTCGGTGCGGCTGATGCCGTAGCTGTCGGCCAGGCGCAGCAGCCGGCCTTCCAGCGCGATCAGGCGGCGGTTGATGGCGTAGAGCTGGTCGACCAGCGCCTCGATGCGGTTGTTGTTCAGCTTCAGCGTCTTGAGGCGGGTGACGATGGCGCCGGATGCGGCGGTGTAGGCCTTGCGGTCCTCGTCCTTCAGGTCGCCGCCCTTCAGCCGGCGCTCGACCAGCTTTTCCTGCAGGCGACGGAAGGCGTCGAACTCGGCGGCAATGGCGTCCAGCGTCTCCATGACGCTTTCGCGCAGTTCGCCTTCCATGGCGCTGACCGTGGGGCCGGCGCCGTCGTCGAAGTCGTCGTCGTCGTCTTCGCCCTCGGGCTTTTCCTCGCCCTCGACCGCTTCCTTGGGCTCGGCGGGCTCGGCGTCCTCGGTCGGCACCACCACCGGCGCGGCGGGGAACATCACGCCGTAGGTGCCTTCCAGGTCGATGACCTCGCGCAGCAGGATGCGGCCGGTGCCCAGTTCCTCGCGCCAGACCATGATGGCTTCGAAGGTCAGGGCGCTTTCGCACAGACCCCGGATCATGGTGTCGCGGCCGGCCTCGATCCGCTTGGCGATGGCGATCTCGCCCTCGCGGCTCAGCAGCTCGACGCTGCCCATCTCGCGCAGATACATGCGGACGGGATCGTCGGTGCGGTCGTAGGTGGACTTGGTCTCCGCCTCGGTGACGATGGCGGTCTCTTCGCGATTGGCGACCTCGCCGCCCTCGCCCTCGGCGCCGTCTTCCTCGGCCTCGACGACGTTGACGCCCATCTCGCTGAGCATGGCCAGCGTGTCCTCGATGGCCTCGGAGGTCACTTCCTCCGACGGCAGGACCTTGTTGAGCTCGTCCATCGTGACATAGCCGCGGGCCTTGGCCTGCTTGATGAACTTCTTGACCCCGGCGTCGGTGAGGTCGAGGAGCGGGCCGTCCTTCTCCGGAGCTTCGGGGGCTTCGGCCTGCTCGTTGGTCGTCGTGCTCATTGCGTTCTCCGGCGAACCGCCTCTGGGAAGGTGGAACGCTTCAAATTTCTTTTCGGACGCTGACGCGCCTTAGGGAGAGATTTCGCCGTCCGTCCACAGGCTTCCCGAGCGGATCGCGCGCCTCAGCCTGTCCCGTTCGGCCTTCAGGCGCTCCAGCGCCGCCATATCTGAACGACCCCCAAGGCTGGCCTTGGCGGACGTAAGGGCGGTCTCGAGCGCTGCCAATCGGTTCACGGCCTCAAAAGCTAGCGTCCACTGGGACCTGGCGGCGGCGAGGGTGACATCCTGTTTCAGGAAGGGCGCGCCTGCCATTGCAGCGGCCCGGTCGATGTCAGTCAGCAGCCCGGCAAATCCACGTTCCCGCAGATGGCGTGCGAGAGACGCAGAGTCAAGGTGATCGGCGTCAAGTCGCAACCGAATGAACTCCCTCGCCAATTCCGACAGAGCCGGATCACCGAACCCGGATCGCTCCAGCTGTTCGAAATGCTCGTCGAGCCGGTGGGGATCCTCCAGCGCAGCCCTGGCCAGCGCGGCGGCCATGGGATCAAGCGAGACGGCCAGCTTGCGCGCCGCGGCCTTGCCCTCGGGCGTGGGGAAGGCGTCGAACTGCAGCACCTCGCCGCGACGGCCGCGGGCCCGCGGCGTGAACGGCGCCCGGGGTGCGCCCTGGCCGCCGGCGGCCGGCCGGGCGAACAGTGTGTCGAGCCGCGACAGCATCTCCTCGCGATAGGCCTGGGCCAGGTCCTTGTCGGCGATGCTGGCCGCCCGCTCGCGAAGGCGCGCCTTGAGGCCCGCCCTGCGCTCCGGCGTCTCCAGCGGCTCCTGGTCCCGTTCGCGCACGAACAGGGCGTCGACGAAGGGAGTCGTCTCGGCCAGCTGCGCCTTGAGCGCGCCCGGCCCCTGTTCGCGCAGCACGTCGTCGGGATCCTTGCCGCCGGTGACGATGGCGAACCGGAAGCTCTTGCCGGGCTTGAGCAGCGGCAGGGCGCGATCGATGGCGCGGCTGGCGGCGCGCATGCCCGCCCCGTCGCCGTCGAAGCAGAGGGTCGGTTCCGGGTGCAGGCGCCAGAGGACTTCCATCTGGTCCTCGGTCAGGGCGGTGCCCAGCGGGGCTACGGCGGCGATCCCGGCGCGCTGGCAGGCGATGGCGTCCATATAGCCCTCGACCACGACCAGGGCCGTGTCGTCGCCGCCGGCGTGCAGCAGCTTGCGCGCCTCGGGCAGGCCGTAGAGCAGCCGGCCCTTGGAGAACAGGCTGGTCTCGGGGCCGTTCAGGTACTTGGCGCGGGCCTCCGGATCCATCGCCCGGCCGCCGAAGCTGACGGTCCGCCCGCGCGCATCGGCGATCGGGAAGATGATGCGGTCGCGGAAGCGGTCGTAGGGAGCGGCCCCGCCCTCCTCCGGCGCGATCAGCAGGCCGGCGTCGATCAACTCGGCCGGCCGCGCGCCCTTGGCGATGAGATAGTCCTTCAGCGCCGTCCGCGACGCCGGCGAGAAGCCGATGCGAAACCGCTTCCACTCGGTCTCCGGCAGACCCCGGCGCAGCAGGTAATCCCGCGCCGCCTTGCCCGACGGCCGGTGAAGCTCGCCCTCGAACCACTGCGCGGCCAGTTCGACCCAGTCGGCCAGGCCCTGGCGCTTCTTCTCCTGCTCGGCGGCCTGGGGGTCGGGCGCCGGCATCGGCATCCCGGCCTCATTGGCCAGCCGCTCGACCGCCTCCATGAAGGTCAGCCGCTCGGTCTCCTGCAGGAAGCTGATCAGGTCGCCATGCTTGCCGCTGGAGAAGTCGTGGAAGAAGCCCTTGTCGTCGTTGACGAAGAAGCTGGGCGACCGCTCCTTGGTGAACGGCGACAGACCGACGAACTCGCGGCCCTGGCGCTTGAGTTTCACGGTCTTGCCGATCACGTCCGACAGCCGGACGCGCGACTTGATCTCCTCCAGGAAGCGGTCGTCGAAGCGCATTCCGGCATCTACACCCGCCACGGCGCCGCTGGCGAGATCACCCCCCAAATTCCGCTCATCCCGGCGAATGCCGGGACCCAGTTGCGGGCGCCGGACTTCGGTCGAGATCCTGAAAGCTCAGGCTGAATCTGGGTCCCGGCATTCGCCGGGATTAGCGGAGAGTATGGGGAAGCTCACCCCCTCACATGCGCCAGCTTGTCCGGGTTGCGGATGATGTAGATCGCGCTCAGCAGGCCGTCGGCGTCGGACTCGAAGGCGATGGTCTGCAGGCCGTCGGCCAGGTCCATGATCACGCCGGGCGCGCCGTTGATCATCGCCGGGCGCATGGTCATGGCCCTGACCAACCCGCCTCGCGAGGCGAGGCCGCGCAGCAGCAGCATGACATCGTCGCGCCCCACCATGGGCCGCAGCGCGGCGGGCCGCTTGCCGCCGCCGTCGGAGATCAGCACCGCGTCCCGGGCCAACAGACTGGACAGCCCCTCCATATCCTGGGCGGCGGCGGCCCGCATGAAGGCGGCGGCCAGCTCGAGCGTCTTCTCCGGCGACACCGAAAAGCGCGGACGCGCGTCGCGGACGTGGGCGCGGGCGCGGCTGGCCAGCTGGCGTACCGTCGCCTCTCCCCGGCCGAGCGCGCGGCCGACCTCCGCGTAGTCCTGGTCGAAGACGTCGTGCAGC
>JBIKTU010000150.1:0-5430 GCA_044347965.1 Caulobacter sp. | reverse complement strand
GAAGCCATAGCATCTGCTCGTGGGGCGTGAACCGGATAACACGCCTGCTTCTTCGCGCGGAACGGCTCGCCGGCGCGAGACCCTGTGCCTGGGCCCGGCGCCCCCGGCGCGCCTGTCACAGTGACAGGGCCAGAGTCGCGCGTTTCCCGAACACCAGCCGATTGACGCCGAGCGCGAAGGCGATGCAGGCGCCGAGCGTGATCGCCATCAGGTGGATGTAATGCGTGGGCGTCCAGATAAAGGTGAAGCCGGCGTAGAGCAGGGTGCCGAACACCACCGCTCCCATGACCGCGCGGGCGTCCACGTTGCGGAACGCCAGGCCGACGATGAAGGCCGACAGGATCGGCATCGACAGCAGGCCGTTGAGTTGCTGCACCAGGTTGATGATCGAATCCGCGCCCATGTAGATCGGGACCAGCAGCACCGAGAGCACGATGAACGCCAGCGAGATGATGGTGTTCAGCCGGCCGACGTCGGGCTTCTCGGCGATGAACTTCTCATGCAGGTCGCAGACGTAGAGCGTCACCGATGAGTTCAGCACCGAGGTGTAGCTGGTCAGCAGGGCCGCGGCCATGAAGGCGGCGAAGGCTCCTGACAACCAGCCGGGCATCACCATGGCCACGATCCGTCCGTAGGTCGCGTCGCCGGCGTCGCCGAACAGCTTGTAGGCCGCCACGCCCGGAACGACCACGATCGCGGGAATGATCAGCAGGCGGATCGCCGCGGCGGCCAGGACGCCCTTCTGTCCCTCCCGGAGGCTTGGCGCGGCCATCGCGCGCTGGGTGATGGTCTGGTTGGTGCTCCAGTAGAACATCTGGATGAAGATCATCCCGGTCAGCAGGGTCTGCCAGGGGATCGGCGAGTCCTTGTCGCCGATCATGCTCAGGCGTTCAGGCGGTATGCCGCTGAAGTCGAAATCGATCGCCGCCATGGCCAGAACCATGACCAGCAGCGCCATGGCCAGAACGCCGACGCCGGAAATCGTGTCGTAGACGGCGACGGCGCGCAGGCCGCCGCTGATCGCGTAGGCGCCGCCCAGGACGGCCATCACCGCAGCGATCACGATCAGCGGGATATCGACCCCGAACATCGTCTTGAGGAATAGCGAGCCGGTGTAGAGCATGATCGGCAGATAGATGAAGACGTTGCCGAGCAGGAACAGCACCGACACGACCGCGCGCAGGTGCTTCGAGCCGTATTTGCGCTCCAGCAGCTCGGTCGTGGTGGTGCAGTTGTTGCGGTAGTAGATCGGCAGGAAGATCCAGCAGAGCATCAAGAGGCCGACGATCGCCGAGAGCTCCCACCAGGCCAGCAGCAGCATCTGGTTGCCGTTCATGCCGACCAGCTGGTCGGTCGAGAGATTGGTCAGGGTGATCGAGCCGGCGATGAACGGCCAGGTCAGGTTGCCGCCGGCCAGGAAATACTCACGATTCGAATCGCTGGACCGCCCGCCCATCCGCGCGACCTGCCAGCCGGTCAGTACGGCCATCAGGATGGTCAGGCCGATGAAGACGGCCCACTGGATCACATCGGTTTGCACGGCTTCCCCCCCGGGCCCGCAGAGTCGCGGCATGTGAAGTTCGCCGCTCTGATCGTCACGGCGTCAACCGTAAGCTTGCCACCGACGAACGACCCGCTCGCCAAAGGCCCGGTGCATGCTAGCTTCAGCGGAACAACGGACGGGCGGCCCCATGCAGGCCGCCTCTCGAGGGAGGATGCATGAAAGGCCCAGCCATTTTCCTGGCGCAGTTCGCGGGTGACGACGCGCCGTTCAACAGCCTGGAGGCCATCGCCCGCTGGGCCGGCGACCTTGGCTACAAGGGCGTACAGATCCCGACCTGGGACCGGCGGCTGTTCGACCTGAAACTGGCCGCCGAGAGCGACGCCTACTGCGACGAGGTCAAGGGCGTGCTGGCCGCCGCGGGTCTGGAAGTCTCGGAGCTGTCGACCCACACCCAGGGCCAGATGGTCGCGGTGCATCCAGCCTATGACGAGATGTTCGACGGTTCGGCGCCCAAATCGGTGAGAGGCAATCCGGCGGCGCGGCAGGCCTGGGCGGTCGAGCAGGTGTTGCTGGGGGCCAAGGCGTCGCGGCGGATGGGGCTGGACGCCCACGTCACCTTCTCGGGCTCGCTGGCCTGGCCCTATCTGTACCCCTATCCGCAAAGACCGGCGGGGCTGATCGAGGAAGCGTTCGACGAGCTGGCGCGGCGCTGGCGGCCGATCCTCGACGCCTTCGACGAGGCGGGCGTCGACCTCTGCTACGAGATTCACCCCAGCGAGGACCTGTTCGACGGCACGACCGTGGAGATGTTCTGGGACCGCGTGGATCACCATCCGCGCGCCTGCCTGCTCTACGACCCCAGCCACTTCCTGCTGCAGCAGCTCGACTACCTCGAGTACATCGACCTCTACCACGAGCGGATAAAGATGTTTCACGTCAAGGACGCCGAGTTCCGGCCGACCGGGCGGCAGGGCGTCTACAGCGGCTATGCGCCCTGGAAGGAGCGGGCCGGGCGGTTCCGTTCGCTGGGCGACGGTCAGATCGACTTCAAGGCCATCTTCTCCAAGTTCGCCCAGTACGACTACCAGGGCTGGGCGGTGCTGGAGTGGGAGTGCGCGCTGAAGGCGCCGGAGGACGGGGCCCGGGAAGGCGCCGTCTTCATCCGCGACCACATCATCAATGTGACCGGCAAGAGCTTCGACGACTTCCTGGCCACCGACGTCGACGCGGCGGCCAACCGCCGGCTCCTCGGCCTCGATCGCTGATGCGCCTGTCGCTGGGCATGATCGGGGGCGGCGAGGGCGCCTTCATCGGCGGCGTGCATCGCATGGCCGCGCGGCTGGACGACCGCTGGACTCTGGTGGCCGGCGCGTTCAGCAGCGACGCCGGACGCTCGCGGGCGTTCGGGCAGGGTCTCGGCCTGGCCGAGGACCGGTGCTACGGCGACTGGCAGGCGATGGCGAAGGCCGAAGCGGCGCGGCCCGACGGGGTCGACGCGGTGGCCATTGTCACGCCCAATCACCTGCATCATGCGCCGGCCAGGGCCTTCCTGGAGGCCGGGATCGCCGTGATCTGCGACAAGCCGCTGACCACCGGGCTGGTGGAGGCGCTGGATCTGGCCGCCGTCGTGGCGCGCACCGGCGTCCCGTTCGTGCTGACCCACAACTACAGCGGCTATGCGATGGTTCGGCAGATGCGGGCCATGGTGGCGGCCGACGCGCTCGGGGCGATCCGGGTGGTCCAGGCCGAGTACGCCCAGGACTGGCTGGCTACTCCGCTGCCCGGCAACAAGCAGGCCGACTGGCGCGGCGACCCGGCCCAGGCCGGGCCCGGCGGAGCCCTGGGCGATATCGCCACCCATGCCTACCATCTTGCGACCTTTGTCCTGGGCGCAGCGGCCGAGCAGGTCAGCGCCGAAACCTCGCGGTTCGTAGAGGGGCGCCTGCTCGACGACGACGTGCAGCTGCGGCTGCGCTGGGCGAGCGGCGCCCGTGGCCAACTGTGGGCCAGCCAGGTGGCGGTGGGCGCGGCCAACGGGCTGCGGCTGAGGGTCTATGGCGAGCGGGGCGGCCTTGAATGGTCGCAGGAGGACCCGGACTTTCTGCGCTACACGCCGCTCGGCGAGCCGCCGAGGATCCTGCGTCGCGGCGGGCCTGGGTTGTCGGCGGCGGCCCAGGCGGCCACGCGGATCCCGGCGGGCCATCCCGAGGGTTACCTCGAAGGGTTTGCGCGGATTTACGCCGATGCGGCGGACCTGATCGTTTCATACAAGGCCGGGCAGCGACCGGGCCCTACGGCGATTGACCTGCCCGGCATCGGGGCAGGCGTCGAGGGGGTGCGGTTCATCGAGGCGGCGGTGTGCAGCGCGGCGGCCGACGGCCGCTGGACGGCGCTGGGCGGGGAGAGCGCTTGATGCGGCAGAGTTTTGCCTGGTGGTCCTTCACCGCGGGTCTCGAGGTCGATCCCGCCACGCTGCTGCGCGAGGCCGCCGAGGCCGGCGCGCAGGGCGTGGAGATGCTGCCTGAGCCGCTCTGGCCCGTCGCCAGGGACGCCGGCCTGTCGCTGGTCACCCTGACCGGCCACACGCTGGAGCGCGGCTTCAACGACCCATCCCTTCATGCGGCCCTGACCGACGAGGTCCGCCGCAACATCGACACGGCGGCCGCTGGCGGCTGCGAGTCGGTGATCGTCTTTTCCGGCGACCGCATCGGCGACGGCGACGATGCGCCGGCGATCGCGGCCTGTATCGAGGGGCTCGCTCCCGTCGTGGCTCATGCGGAACAGGCCGGAGTGCGGCTGCTGATGGAGCTGCTCAACAGCAAGGTCGACCATCCGGGCCACCAGTGCGACCGCACGGCCTTCGGGGCCGAGGTCGTGCGGACCATCGGCTCGCCGGCCCTGCGCCTGCTCTATGACGGCTATCACATGCAGCTGATGGAGGGGGACCTGATGCGGACGATCCGCGCCAACAGCGACCTCATCGGCCATGTGCATACGGCCGGCGCCCCCGGCCGGCGCGACCTCGACGACCGGCAGGAAATCCACTGGCCGGCCATCGCCGGGCTGCTGCGGCATCTGGGCTACCAGGGCTGGGTCGGGCACGAGTTCATCCCGCGCGGTGATCCCGTCGCGGCGCTGCGGGCGGCGCTCGTCCAGTTCGACGGATCACTGCAATCGAAGGGAGCGGCGTGATGTTCGACGCCATCGTCGTCGGCTCGGGCATCAGCGGCGGCTGGGTCGCCAAGGAGCTCTGCGAGCGCGGCCTGAAGGTCCTGATGCTGGAGCGCGGGCCCGATGTGCCGCACGGGCCCGGCTACAGCCACGATGAGGCAGCGAAGCTCCGGCGGCGGGACGACCAGATCCCGGATGACGAGAAGGCGCTGCATTACCCCTACCACGTCGGGGTCTCCTACGCCCTGTTCAACTCAAACAAGGCCTTCTGGGCCAGCGATCACGACCACCCTTACGAGACGGTCCCGGGCAAGCCCTACCGCTGGATCCGGGGCTATCAGCTGGGCGGCCGGTCGCTGACCTGGGGGCGGCAGTCCTACCGCTGGTCGCCGCAGGACTTCCTCTCGAACCTGCAGGACGGCCACGGCGTCGACTGGCCGATCCGCTACGAGGACCTGGAGCCCTGGTACGACCATGTCGAGGCCTTCGCCGGGATCAGCGGCGACTTCGATGGCCTTGAGCAACTCCCGGACGGCGACTTCCTGCCCGCCTTCCCGTTCAACGATGTCGAACTGGCCGCCAAGGCGCGGATCGAGGCCGATTTCCCGACCCGCCGCATGATCATGGGGCGGACCGCCAACCTCAGCCGCGTCGCCAAGCCCCAGATGGATGTGGGTCGCAAGCGGTGCGAGCAGCATGTCCGCTGCCACCATGGCTGCCCGCTCGGCAGCTACTTCTCGACCCAGGCCGCCACC
>JBIKTU010000149.1:0-5453 GCA_044347965.1 Caulobacter sp. | reverse complement strand
AGAGCCAGATCATGGGTTCCCGGCGGCCCCCTGACCGCCAGCAGCGGATGGATCGAACGGCCCAGCCGCGTCCGCGCCGCACGCTCCAGATAGAAATCGTCCAGTGACAGGGCGACTCCGCCCAGCCGCGACGCCGCCGCCCGGGCCAGGGTCGTCTTTCCCGAACCCTGCGCCCCGGCGATCCCGATCAGCGCCGGGCCTTCCCGGCCGGCGGCGAGAGCCTCGATCAGGGTGAGAAGGGCGGGGTCGCTCATGCGCCAGATTTGCTCTGCGGGGCGGGTTCGTAAACCGGCATTAACCATGTTCGGGCGAGTTAGCGGGGTGTTCTCCGCGATTCCCTCCGAGGCTTTCCCATGAACGGCGCCGAAGTGCTCGACATCGGCCGTGACGCCATCTGGCTGACCCTGCAGCTGTCGGCCCCGGTTCTGATCGTCGGCCTGATCGTGGGCGTCGGCATCGGCCTGGTGCAGGCGCTGACCCAGATCCAGGAAGCCACGCTCGTCTATGCTCCCAAGATCGTCGCGATCTTCGTCGCGCTGCTCTTCTTCCTGCCGCTCATGGGCGCCCTGATGGGCGGGTTCATGAACCAGATCGTCGCCCGCATCTCGGCGATGTGAGGGCAGGGTGGAGGCCTACGCCACCGCAGCCCAGGTCTACGCCGCCGGTCTCGTCTTCGCGCGGGTCGGGGCCATGGTCATGCTGGTTCCGGGCCTTGGCGACGCCAGCGTTCCGCCGCGCATCCGGCTGTCCTTCGCCCTGTTGATGTCGCTGATCCTGACGCCGCTCGTGGCCCCGCAGGTCGTCGTGCCTGCCGCGGTCAGCGGCGTCGCCGCCGAGGTGATCCGCGAGACCCTGATCGGCCTGATGATCGGCGCTGTCCTGCGCATGACGCTCAGCGCCCTGGCCGTCGCGGGCGAAGTGGTGGCGATCCAGACCACGCTGGGCTTCGCCCAGACCGCCAACCCCAGCCAGGCCCAGCCGAGTGCGACGCTGTCGACGTTCCTGAACCTGATCGGCGTCACCCTGGTGATGACCACCGATCTGCATCACATGTTCTTCGCGGCGATGGTCAACTCGTTCGACCTGTTCCCGTTCAGCCGCACCCCGCCGATCGGTGACGCCGCGACCCTGGCGGTCCAGACCTTCGCGGGCTCCTTCGCGCTCGGAATCCAGCTGTCCGCGCCGGTGATCGTCTTCTCCATCGTGTTCAACATCGCCACCGGCCTGGTCGGGCGGATCATGCCGCAGTTCCAGATCTTCTTCGTCGCATCGCCGCTGGCCGTGATCTTCGGTCTGTCGATCTTCGCCCTCAGCCTGGGCACGGTCGGCATGGTCTGGATCGAACGCTACCGCGAAGTCCTGGGGGCGTTCAGCTAGATGGCCGACGAATCCGCCGCCAAGACAGAAGAACCGACACCCAAGAAACTTGCCGACGCCCGCAAGAAGGGCGACGTCGCCAAGTCGATGGACGTTCCGCAGCTGGCGTCGCTGGCGGCGGCGTTCGGGGTGCTGGCCATCGGCGGCGCCTGGTTCATGCGCGACATGACCATGAAGTTGCTGCCGTTCGTGTCGCATCCCGAGGACATCGACCTGTCCGGACCCGGCGCGATGCAGGTGGCGGTCGAGGCCGGGATTGCCGCGGCGCCCATGACGCTCACCGTCCTGGCCGCCGCAGGCGTCGCGGGCGGCATAGGCTACCTGATGCAGACCGGCTTCATGCTGACTGGCGAGAAGCTCAAGCCTGAAGCCAAGAAGATCTCGCCGCTCGAGGGCTTCAAGCGCCTTTTCGGACCGGAGGGGCTCTTCCAGTTTCTGAAGTCGGTGCTGAAGATTCTTGTCACGGGCTGGATCGCCTGGATCGTGCTCAGTCCCCGGGCAGCCGAGCTGAGCGCGCTCGCCAGCATGGAGCCGGTCGCCATGCTGCCGCTCAGCGCTGATCTGACAAAGGCGCTGTTCTACGCCGTGCTCGCCTTCCTGGTCCTGACGTCCGGCGTGGACTGGTTATGGCAGAAGCAGCGCTTCACGGCGCGCATGCGCATGTCCCGAGAGGAGCTCAAGGAAGAGTTCAAGCAGTCGGACGGCGACCCGCACGTGAAGGCCAAGCAGCGGCAGATCCGGTTCGAGCGTTCGCGTCGCCGGATGATGCAGAACGTGCCCAACGCCACCGTCGTGATCATGAACCCGACCCACTACGCCGTGGCGCTGCGCTACGAAGCCGGCGAGACCGCCGCGCCGGAGTGTGTCGCCAAGGGTGTCGACGACCTCGCGTTGCGCATCCGGGCCCTGGCCGAGGATAGCGGTGTGGCGGTGATCGAGGACCCGCCGCTGGCCCGCGCGCTGTACGCCGCTGTCGAAGTCGACCAGCAGATTCCGGAGGCCCACTTCGAGGCGGTGGCCAGGATCATCGGCTTTGTCATGAGCGCCGCCCAACGACGCGCGAGCGCACCGCGCGCCAGACCGCTTTAGCGAGTACCATCCATGCGTGATTCGTCCGGAAACCCGGCTGAGCTGATGGCGGAACCTGCGCCGACCGAGCCGCCTGAGCGGCGTTTTGACCCGCTCGTCTGGGCGGCGGGAGTACTGTTTCTGCTCGCCATCGCCTTCGGCAGCGCGCCCGCCTGGCGGGCCGGACCCGACACCCTGGCGGGGCTGCTGCTGCTGGTGGGCCTGGCCGGGGTCGCCCTGCTGGGTCTGATGGCGTTCCGCGGCGCGGTCGCACCGGTCGAGGTCGAGGACGAGGGCGCGGAAACCTTTATCGAGGCGCTGCCCGAGGCCGCAGCCGTCGCGGGCCCCGACGGCCGCGTCCTGGCGGCTAACGCCCAGTGGCGGGCCGCCTTCGGCGCCATGCGCCGTCTGCCCCGCAACGGCCACGTCGCGCCCGGCCTGTTCGCCGCGCTCGCCAGGGCCCGGAAGGGCGAGATCGCCCGGGCCTCGATGAAGGTCGCGCTCGAGGAGCGGCCGGTGACGGTCGCCCTGCTCGGCTCCGGCCGCTTCCTGCTCCGGCTGGACGTGGCCGGACAGGAGCCGCTGCGCCTCACGGCGGAGGCGGCGCCGGTCCTTCCGGCGCTCGCGCCGACGCCGCACCGGTCGCGCGGGCCGATGGGCCTGGACCCCATGGCCGCGGCCTCGCCATTCGGCGCGGCCATGCTGGAGGGCGAAGAGGTCTTCGGCGCCCGCATTGTCGAGGCCAACCCCGCCCTCGCCGAGATGACCTCGGACAAGGCCGTCGCCGGCGCGACCTTCGGCGACCTGATCGATCCGGCCTCGCGTATCGACGCGGGCCTTGGCGCGGCGGAGGGGCGGTCGGGTCCGATCGAGGTCCGGCTGGCCCACGATCCGTCACGCATCGCTCACCTCTACCTGGCCCGCGTCGAGGACCGCCTCACGGCCTACCTCGTCGATGTCACCGAGCAGAAGCAGATCGAGCTGCAACTGGCCCAGAGCCAGAAGATGCAGGCCATCGGTCAGCTTGCGGCCGGCATCGCCCATGACTTCAACAACCTGCTGACCGCGATCCAGCTGCGTCTGGACGAGCTCCTGGAGCGTCACCCGCTGGGCGATCCCAGCTACGGCGACCTGTCGTCGATCAAGGGGACGGCCGCGCGGGCCGCCGACCTGGTGCGTAAGCTCAAGACCTACAGCCGACAGGAAACCCTGCAGCGCGAGATCCTCGACCTGGGCGAGACGATCAGCGACTTCGAGGTCCTGCTGCGCCGCCTGCTGCGCGAGAATGTCAGGCTGGATACCGACTACGGCCGCAACCTGCCGCTGGTTAAGGTCGACAAGGGCCAGCTCGAGATCGCGGTGATGAACCTGACGCTGAACGCGCAGGACGCCCTGATCGCCGCCAAGGGCGGCGGGCAGATCCGCCTGCGGACAGCCCGCGTGACCAGCGCCGAAGCCGCCACCCTGGGCTACGCCGGCGTGCCGGTGGGCGACATGGCGATGATCGAGGTCTGCGACGACGGCCCCGGCATTCCCGCCGACGTCCTGAGCAAGATCTTCGATCCGTTCTTCACCACCAAGCCGGTGGGCGAGGGTACGGGCCTGGGCCTCGCCCAGGTCTACGGCATCGTCAAACAGTCCGACGGCTGGATCCATGTGGAGAGCCCGCCGGGCGAAGGCGCCACCTTCCGCATCTTCCTGCCGATCCAGTCGGCGGCGGCGGTGAAGGCGCCGGTCGCGCCGGTGGCCACCCTGGCCCGCCCGCGCGCGGCGCGGGACCTGTCGGGCGTCGGCCGCATCCTTTTCGTCGAGGACGAGGAGGCGGTGCGCGGCATCGCCGCCAGCCTGCTGCGCAAGCGGGGTTACGAGGTGCTCGAGGCCGGTGATGGCGATGAGGCGCTGGTCCTCTGCGAGCAGTACGCGGGAAAGATCGACCTGCTGATCAGCGATGTGATGATGCCCGGCATGGATGGGCCGACGCTGCTGAAGAAGGCGCGCCACCACCTCGGCGATGCGCCGGTGATGTTCATCAGCGGCTATGCCGAGGCGGAGTTCTCCGACCTGCTGGAGGGCGAGACCGGCGTCACCTTCCTGCCCAAGCCGCTGGACATCAAGACGCTCGCCGAACGGGTGAAGCAGCAGCTTCAGGCCTCCGCCGCCGCCTGAGGCGTTTCCGTCCGCATCGGCATTACCCGGAATTAACTGCCCGCTCCGGCCCATGCGGCATACCCGTTGGGACAAACGCCAATCCCCGGGAGGGCCTTCCCTTGCAAAACCGTCGCGAATTCCTGTTTGCTGCCTCCGCAGCCGCCGCCATGGCGGCGGCTTCAGCGCCGAGGGGCGCCTTCGCCGCCTCGCTGACCAGCGACCCGGCCGAGGCCGCGAAACAGAACGCCCTGTTCGAGCTTCTCGTCGACCGTCAGCTGCGTCGCTCGCCGGAGACCGCGACCAGCCTGGGCGTCGACAAGGGCGACCGGGCCTGGACCAAGTCGGCCCTGTCGGACTTCTCGCTCACCGCCATCCGGGAGAACGGCGACCTGAGCGCCCTGGCCCTGGCCGACCTGCGCAGGATTGACCGCAGCAAGCTGGCCGGCCTCGACGCGGTGAACTACGACACCGTCGAGTTCGTGCTCACCATCGGCGACGCCTTCACCCGCAGGTTCGAGTTTAACGGCGCCTACGGCGGCGCCCCCTATGTGATCAGCCAGCTCACCGGCGCCTACCAGCAGCTGCCGGACTTCCTCGACAGCCAGCATGTGATCGAGACCAGGGCCGACGCCGACGCCTACATGGCCCGGATGGAAGCCTTCGGCCGGGTGCTGGACCAGGAGGTCGAGGTCGGTCGTCGCGACGCCAGCCTTGGCGTCATCCCGGCGGACTTCACCATCGACAAGGCCCTCATTCAGTTCAAGGCGATGCTCGGCGTTGCTCCGGACGCGGCGCCGCTGGTGACGTCGGTCGCCCGCAGGGCCAGGGAGAAGGGCATCGAGGGCGACTACGCCGGCGAG
>JBIKTU010000148.1:0-5510 GCA_044347965.1 Caulobacter sp. | reverse complement strand
GATGGTGATGATCGGCCGCACGGTGATGCCGGGGCTGGTCATGTCGATCAGCAGGAAGGAGATGCCCTCCTGCTTCTTGGCCGTCGGATCGGTGCGGACCAGGAAGAAGCCCCAGTCGGCGAAGTGACCTTGCGTGGTCCAGGTCTTCTGGCCGGTGACGACGTAGTAGTCCTTGCCGTCCTCGGTGATCCGCTCGGCCCTGGTCGACAGGCCGGCGAGGTCGGAGCCGGCGCCGGGCTCGGAGTAGCCCTGGCACCACCAGATGTCGCCGTTCATGGTCCCGGGCAGGAACTTCGCCTTCTGCTCGGGCGTGCCGAAGGTGTAGAGCACCGGCCCGATCATGCCGATGCCGAAGCTGGTCTGGCTGGTCTGCGCCCGGGCCAGTTCCTCGGAGAAGATGTACTTGCGCACCGAATCCCAGCCGGTGCCGCCGTACTCGACCGGCCAGGACGGCGTCAGCCAGCCCTTGTTGTTGAGAATCCGGTGCCAGGAGAGGATGTCTTCCTTGGTCAGATGCTCGCCGGCCTCCATCTTCCGGCGGTTCTCGGCCGGGAAGTTGGCCTCGATCCAGTCGCGGACGTCCTTACGGAACTCGGCGTGCTCCGGCAGAAAATCGAGGTCCATTGTGCTTCTCCCATGGCTGCGTACTGGACTCTGACGGCCCGGCTCGGCAGTTTGCGCTCAAACAAGTGTTTCAACGAACATAAGGGGCGACGCGCCATGGCCGCAATCAATTCCGTCACCGACCTGACCAACGACGGCGACGTCGCCGTCATCACCCTGAACTCGCCGCCGGTGAACGCGCTGTCGGCCAATGTGCGCGACGGCCTGTACGAAGGCTTCAAGGCCGCGATCGCCGATGACTCGGTGAAATCGATCGTCCTGATCTGCGACGGCCGCACCTTCATCGCCGGCGCCGACATCAGCGAGTTCGGCGGCGCGTCCAAGGGCGCCAGCCTGTTCGACGTCCAGAACATGATGGAAAACTCGCCCAAGGCGGTGGTCGCGGCGATCCACGGCACCGCGCTCGGCGGCGGCCTGGAAGTGGCGCTGACCG
This sequence comes from Caulobacter sp., assembly GCA_044347965.1. Lineage (GTDB taxonomy): Bacteria > Pseudomonadota > Alphaproteobacteria > Caulobacterales > Caulobacteraceae > Caulobacter. The sequence goes on along the minus strand of JBIKTU010000148.1, from coordinate 4,453 downwards.
CCCACTACCGCGTGGCGGTTCCGTCGGCCAAGGTCGGCCTGCCGGAAGTGAACCTGGGCCTGCTGCCCGGCGCCGGCGGCACCCAGCGCCTGCCCCGCATCGTCGGCGCCCAGAAGGCGCTGGAGATGATGACCAGCGGCAGCCACGTGCCCGCCAAGGCCGCCAACGCCATGGGCCTGGTCGACGAGATGGTCGAGGAGGGCGCCCTCAAGGCCGGCGCCATCGCCTTCGCCAAGAAGGTCGTGGCCGAGAACTGGCCGCTCAAGAAGGTCCGCGACCGCGAAGTGGCCGGCGGCACGCCGGAAGTCTTCGCCGAATTCCGCAAGGCCAACGCCCGCAAGTTCCGCGGCTTCAAGGCCCCCGAGTCGAACATCCAGTGCATCGAGGCGGCCGCCACCCTGCCCTTCGAGGACGGCCTGAAGGTCGAGCGCACCCTGTTCATGGAGCTGATGACCGGCCCGCAGTCGGCCGCCCAGCGCTATGTCTTCTTCGCTGAACGCGCCGCCAACAAGATCCCCGACGTCGCCGATGACACCGAGATCCTGCCCGTCAAGAAAGTCGGCGTGATCGGCGCCGGCACCATGGGCGGCGGCATCTCGATGAACTTCCTCAACGCCGGCATCCCGGTGAAGATCGTCGAGATGAAGCAGGAGGCCCTCGACCGGGGCCTGGGCGTCATCCGCAAGAACTACGAGAACACCGCCGCCAAGGGCCGCCTGACGACTGACGATGTCGAAAAGCGCATGAGCGCACTGTCGGGCTCGCTCGACCTCTCCGATCTGGCCGACTGCGACCTGATCATCGAGGCCGTGTTCGAGAACATGGAGATCAAGAAGGACATCTTCGCCAAGCTTGACGCCATAGCCAAGCCGGGCGCCATCCTGGCCTCCAACACCTCCTATCTCGACGTCAACGAGATCGCCTCGGCCACCAAGCGGCCCGAGAGCGTGATCGGCCTGCACTTCTTCTCGCCGGCCAACGTCATGCGCCTGCTGGAGATCGTGCGCGGCGACGCGACGTCCAAGCCGGTGATCGCCACCTCGATGAAGCTGGCCAAGACCATCGGCAAGGTCGGCGTCCTGGTCGGCGTCTGCCCGGGCTTCGTCGGCAACCGCATGCTGTCGTCCCGCCAACAGCAGGCCCAGGCGCTGGTCGCCGAGGGCGCCATGCCCTGGGACGTCGATCGCGTCCTCTACGACTTCGGCTTCCCGATGGGTCCGTTCGCGATGAGCGACCTGGCCGGCCTCGACATCGGCTGGAGCAAGGAGACCAACAAGAGCGCGACCATCCGCGACAAGCTCTGCGAACTGGATCGCCGCGGCCAGAAGACCGGCGCCGGCTACTACGACTACGACGAGAAGCGCAACGCCAAGCCCTCGCCGGTCACCGAGCAGATCATCAAGGACTTCGCCGCCAAGTCGGGCGTCAACGCCCGCACGGTCGACGACCAGGAGATCCTCGAGCGCACCATCCTGCCGATGATCAACGAAGGCGCGAAGATCCTCGAAGAGGGCAAGGCGATCCGCGCGTCGGACGTCGATACCGTCTGGATCAACGGCTACGGCTGGCCGGTCTACCGCGGCGGCCCGATGCACTACGGCGACAGCCTCGGCCTGGCCCATGTCGTGGCGCGGCTGAAAGAGTACCAGGACAAGCACGGCGACTTCTTCAAGCCGTCCGCGCTGCTCGAAAAGCTCGCCGCCGAAGGCAAGGGCTTCAAGGACCTGTAAGGGCTTAGGCTTCCTTCCCCCTGGAGGGGGGAAGGTGGCCCCGCGGAGCGGGGTCGGATGGGGGTGGCGCCCTGTCGGCGCCGCTGACTTCGCCAATCTGCGCCTGGTTGGCCGACGCATCTGTCGCCTGACCCGCCCCACCCCCAACCCCGCCCTTCCCCCCTCCAGGGGGAAGGGGGCGCCAATCGGATGTGCGGAGCAGGACATGATGACCCTCGACCAGATGATCGCCGGGGACTTCGGGACCGTTCCCGACCTCATCGGGCTGTACGCGCGGGAGAAGCCGACGCACCCGGCGCTGGTCCAGGACGGCCGGTCGCTGAGCTACGCCGAGCTCGACGCGCTGATGGACCGCATCGCCGCCGGCCTGCAGCGGGACGGTCTGACGCAGGGCCAGGCGGTCTCGGTCTGCGCCACGACCTCCATCGAATACGCCGCCCTCTTCCTCGGCGGCCTGCGCGCAGGGGCCGCTGTCGCGCCGATCGCGCCGTCGTCGACGCCCGACCAGATCGTGGCCATGGTCAACGACAGCGGCGCGGGCCTGTTCTTCCTCGACAAGGGCGTCGCCGCCGAGATGGGCGACAGGCTCAGCGACGTCGTCACGAAACAGATCGCGCTGGACGGCTCCGACGTCGGCCTGCCCTTCGCCCAGTGGCTGCCGGCGGAAGGCATCGCGCCGAAGCCGGTGACCATCGGCCCGAAGGACCCGTTCAACATCATCTACAGCTCGGGCACGACCGGCACCCCCAAGGGCATCGTGCAGAGCCACGGCATGCGCTGGCGCCATCTGGCCCCGCGTCCCGACGGCATCGGCTATGGCCCCGACGCGGTCGGCTTCATCTCCACGCCGCTCTACTCCAACACCACCCTGGTCTGCTTCTTCCCGACCCTGGCAGGCGGCGGGACCATGGTCATGCTGCCCAAGTTCGACGTGCTGAAGTGGCTTCAGGCCGCGCAGGACAACCGCGTCACCCACGCCATGCTGGTGCCGGTGCAGTACCGCCGCCTGCTCGAGCACCCCGACTTCGACACGTACGACCTGTCGAGCTTCCAGATGAAGTTCGCCACCAGCGCGCCCTTCCCGGCCGAGCTGAAGAGGCAGGCCATCGAGCGCTGGCCGGGCGGGCTGACCGAGTACTACGGCATGACCGAGGGCGGCGGCGGCTTCATGCTGCAGGCCCACCTCTACCCCGACAAGCTGCACACCGTCGGCCTGCCCAGCCCGGGCGCGGTCATCAAGCTGATCGACGAGGAGGGCAATGAGGTCGGCCCCGGCGAGGTCGGCGAGATCATCGGCCGCTCGCCCGCGACCATGAGCGGCTACCACAACCAGCCGGGCAAGACGTCCGAGGCGCAGTGGGTCTGTCCGAAGACCGGCGACCGCTACATCCGCACCGGCGACGTCGGCCGGCTGGACGAGGACGGCTTCCTGACCCTGATGGATCGCCGCAAGGACATGATCATCACCGGCGGCTTCAACGTCTATCCGAGCGACCTGGAGGCGGTGCTGATGCAGCACGAGGCCGTCGCCGAGGCCGCCGTGATCGCCGCCCCCTCCGACCAGTGGGGCGAGACGCCGGTGGCCTATGTGGCGCTCAAGGACGGCGCGACGGCGACGCCGGACGCGCTGAAGGCCTTCACCAACGGCCAGGTCGGCAAGACCCAGCGCCTTGCCGACGTCGTCCTGATCGACGTCCTGCCCCGCAGCCACATCGGCAAGGTGCTGAAGCGGGAGTTGCGGGACGCCTATGTGAAGGCCACGGCGTAGGTCTCAGGGCGCATTCCTCCATGGCCCCGTCATGGCCCGCCCCGGACCTGATCCGGGGTCGGGCCACCCATGAACGCGGCATTCGCCGTGCGTCCTTCGACACGCCGCTGCGCGGCTGCTCAGGATGACGTATCTGGAAAGCCACCTACCCACGTCATGCTGAGCAGCGCTCGAAGAGCGCGTGTCGAAGCATGCAGGAAGCTTGCCGCCTCACCACGCATCGTTGGCCCGCCCCCGGATCAGGTCCGGGTCAGGCCATGACGGCAGGGGGCGCTCCTAAGCCGCCTCCGCCACCGCCTGGTTCGCCTGAGCCGTGATCTCGAACGAGCGCAGCCTCGCGGCGTGGTCGTGGACCGAGGCGGTGACCATCAGCTCGTCCGCGCCCGTCCAGGCCACGAAGTCAGCCAGGCCCTTGCGCACCGTTTCCGGCCCGCCGACGATCGAGCAGCGCAGGGCCTGGGCCAGCCGGGCCGAGGCCATGCCGTCCAGCCGGTCGCCGAACCCCTCCAGCGGCGGCGGCAGGCGGCCGGGCGTGCCCATGGCCATGTTCACGAACGCCTGCTGCAGCGAGGTGAACAACAGCCTCGCCTCCTCGTCGGTATCGGCGGCGATGATGTTGATCCCCAGCATGACGTGGGGCTTGTCGAGGTATTCCGATGGCTCGAACTTGGCGCGATAGGCCGCGATGGCGGCCTCCATCTCCTGCGGCGCGAAGTGGGAGGCGAAGGCGTAGGGCAGGCCGAGCGCGGCGGCCAGATGGGCCCCGAACTGGCTGGAGCCGAGGATCCAGACCGGCACGTTCGTGCCCTCGCCCGGCGTGGCGACCACGCCCTGGTTGGGCGCGGCGGGCTTGAGGAAATGCAGCAGCTCGACGACGTCCTGCGGGAAGCGGTCGACGTCGCCGACCATGGTCCGACGCAGGGCGCGGGCGGTCAGCTGGTCGGTCCCCGGCGCG
>JBIKTU010000147.1:0-5511 GCA_044347965.1 Caulobacter sp. | reverse complement strand
CCGCCGTCCAGTGGCGCTTCGGCCAGCTGGGCCGGCTGCAGCGGGTGGACCTGAAACTGGCCGAGGGCGCCGACCGCGACGCGGTCGAGGCCGCCATCGCCAGGATCCTGCCGCCGGAGGCCGAACTGGTGACCCGCGAGAGCCAGTCGCGACGAAGCGACAGCCTGTCCCGGGCCTATCGGGTCAACCTCAACATGCTGGCCCTGATGGCGCTGCTGACCGGCGGGTTCCTGGTCTTTTCGGCCCAGTCCCTGTCGGTCGCGCGGCGCCGCTCGCAGTTCGCCCTGCTTCGGGTGCTGGGAACGCGCCGCGACGCACTGCTTATCCAGGTGTTGATCGAGGGCGCCGTGGTCGGGGCGGTGGGGGCCTTGATGGGCCTGGGCCTGGGCGTGCTGCTGGCCGACACCGCCCTGCGGCTTCTGGGCGGCGACCTCGGCGGGGGCTATTTCAGCGGCGGCCAGCCGGTCCTGGTCTTCGCGCCGGTGGCGGCGGCGGTGTTCTTCGGGCTGGGCCTGCTCTGCGCCATTGGCGGCAGCCTGCTGCCGGCCCGGGAAGCGTCGCGCGCCCAGCCGGCCGTGGCCCTGAAGAACGCCGGCGATGCGGTCGATCCCTCGACCCGACCCGCCATCGGCCCCGCCCTTGGGCTGCTGCTGGCCGGCGGCGCCTGCGCCTTCGGTCCGGCCATCGGCGGGCTGCCGATCCTGGGCTACGCCGCCATGGCGTTGCTGCTGGCCAGCGGGGTGACAGCCATGCCCTGGCTGGCGCGCGCCCTGCTGTCGCCGCTTCAGGGCGTCCGGTTCGCCGCGCCCTCCACGGAGCTGGCCGTCCGCAGGCTCTGGGGCGCGCCGTCGCAGGCGGCGGTGGCTCTGTGCGGCATCGTCGCCTCCACCAGCCTCATGATCGCCATGGCGGTGATGGTCTCCAGCTTCCGGGGCTCGGTGGACGACTGGCTGGGTCAGGTTCTGCCGGATGATCTCTACATGCGTCTCGCGGAGCCCACCGGTTCGGAGGGTCTCGACCCGGCGGGGCAGGCGCGGCTGGCGGCCGCGCCCGGGGTGGCGTCGGTGACCTTCACCCGCTCTCTGCCGCTGCGCCTCAGCCCGGAGACGCCGTCGGTGGCCCTGGTCGCCCAGCCGATCCGCCGCGAGGATCCGGGCGCGCGCCTGCCGATGATCGGCGCGCCTCGCCCCATCCCGGCCGGCGCTACGCCGGTCTGGCTGTCGGAGCCGGCGGCCTGGATCCACGGCAAGCGGGCCGGCGACTGGATGACGCTGCCCATTGCCGGCGGCCAGCGGGTGTTCGTCGCCGGGCTTTGGCGCGACTACGCCCGCCAGAACGGAGCCGTGGTGCTGACCAGCGAGGACTACAGCCGGCTGACCGGCGATTCCCTCAGGGCCGAGGCGTCCATCGCCCTGAAGCCCGGCGCGGACATCGCCGCCGTCACCGCCGCCCTCAAGGCAGCGCTGCCGCCGGATCTGGCGGCCCGGGCCCAGTTCGCCCGGCCCGGGGAAATCCGCGCCATCGCCCTTGGCCTGTTCGATCGCAGCTTCGCCATCACCTATGTGCTGGAGCTGGTGGCCATCCTGGTCGGCCTCGCCGGGGTGGCGGCGACCGTCTCGGCCCAGACCCTGGCCCGGACCAAGGAGTTCGGGATGCTGCGCCATATCGGGGTGCGGCGCGGCCAGATCACCGCCATGCTGGCCCAGGAAGGCGCGCTGCTGGGGGCTGTCGGCGTCGCGGCCGGCCTGACGCTGGGCCTGGTGATGAGCCAGGTGCTGATTCACGTGATCAATCCCCAGTCCTTCCACTGGACCATGGAGACCCGGCTGCCCTGGATCGTGTTCGCCGTGGTTACCGCCGCGCTGATCAGCGCCTCGGCCGGCGCCGCCCTGCTGGCCGGACGACGGGCGTTGTCGATGGACGCGGTCCGGGCCGTGCGGGAGGACTGGTGATGCGGAGGATCGTGCGAACGGCCGGGTTGCTGCTGGCGGCCGTCCTGCTCGCGGCGGCGGGCGGCGACGGGCGGGTGGCGCCGGTCTATGCGCCGGTGACCGCCGGAGCGCCTCTCGCCTTCCCCCGCGACCACGGCGCCCACCCGGCCTTCCGCACAGAGTGGTGGTATGTGACCGGCTGGGTGCAGACCGGGGACGGCAAGCCCATGGGCTTCCAGGTCACTTTCTTCCGCACCCGACCCGATGTCGACCAGGCCAATCCCAGCGCCTTCGCGGCACGTCAGGTCCTGTTCGCCCACGCGGCCCTGGCCGATCCTGCGGTCGGCCGGCTGCTGCACGACCAACGGGTCGCGCGGGCGGGCTTTGGCCTTGCCGAGGCGTCGGAGACCGACGGCAGGGTGGTGATCGACGACTGGTCCCTGAGCCGGGGGGGCGACGACCGCTGGCGAACCCGGGCGGCCGGCGCGGACTTCGGTCTGGACCTGACCTTCACGCCCACCCAGCCTCCGCTGCTGCAGGGACAGGCGGGCTTCAGCCGCAAGGGCCCCGGGGCGGGCCAGGCCAGCTACTACTACAGCCTGCCGCAGATGGCGGTGAGCGGAACAGTCACCCGGGACGGCAAGGCGCGGAAGGTCACCGGCCGGGCCTGGCTGGACCGCGAATGGTCCTCGACCCTGCTGGACCCCAAGGCCGTCGGCTGGGACTGGGCCGGGATCAACCTGCCCGACGGCGCGGCCCTGACCGCCTTCCAGGTCCGGGACGCCGCCGGAAATCCGGTCTGGGCCGGCGGATCCTGGCGACGGGCCGATGGCCGGCTGACCACGCTTGGCCCAGGCGATGTCACGTTCCAGGCCCTGAGGCGCTGGCGATCACCCCGCACCAAGGCGCTCTATCCGGTGGAACAGGCGATCACGGTGCGGCTGCCGGAGGGCGAGCGCACCCTGACCCTCAAGCCGCTGTTCGACGATCAGGAGCTGGACAGCCGAGCCGGCGGCGGCCCGGTCTACTGGGAAGGTGCGGTGTCTGACGGCGCCGCCCGGGGCTATCTGGAGCTGACCGGATACTTCGAGAAACTGAGCCTTTGACGGATCAGCTCTGGTTCAGGGCAAGGTCGATCCGAAGGTTTAGGGCCCGGCGCCGCAAGGAGCGCCTTCGCCGCGACTGGCCGGCGTTGGGTGCGGTCTCGCGTCGAACACTCTGCGCCAAGAGGGGCTTGGTGATGAGCACACAGGCACACAACAGGCAGCCGGCGTCAGGCGGTCAGCTTGTCGGGTCCGTCGACAGCATCGTCGCGCGGCCGACTTGCCAGCTGCGGACTTTTGTGCACCGTTAGCGTGTCGAGAGATCAGGTTCAGCTATGCGCACCCCGCATCAGATTCTCGTGCGCCGGTCAGTTCAGTACCATCTGAAAGACTGGTTCAACGAGTGACGCCCCGCCAGCCGCCCAGCGGTCGGCCATAGGCTCGCGCCCTCAGGGCGCCTTCGGATTCTGACAGTCTGCCCCTGTGCCCTCGCCTGCCGCGAGGCCCTGGCATCCGTGTCGCGTCCAGCCAAACACCGCTCCTCGCCATCGACATAGCGCCGCGCGCGGGCCGGGACCCATCGCGCGGCTTCAGGGGATTATTCAATGACCTTCCAACGCAACGACCTGAGCCGTGTGCTCGGGGCGATACTGGTGCTCGGCCTGCCGCAGGCCGCCCTGGCCCAGGACGACAAGCCGGCGATTCCGCCCGCCGCCCAGGACGAACCGCAAACGATCGAAGCCATCACCGTGACCGGCACCCGGATCCAGGGCCTCGATCTGAAGGGCGCGGTCCAGGCCTTCCAGGTCGACCGTGAACTGATTGACGAGTCGGGCGCGACCTCGGTCGTCGAGCTGTTCAACCAGCTGCCGATCGCCGCTGGCGGCGGCGGCACCTTCTCGACGGCCAGCGCGGGCGCGCTGTCGAGCGACACGCCTGTCGGCGCCTCGGGTGTCTCGCTCCGGGGCCTGGGGACAAGCGCCACCCTGACCCTGATCAACGGTCGTCGCGCATCGATCAGCGCCTTCGCCCGGGGACAGGAGTCCTTCATCGACGCCAGCGCCATCCCTTTAGCCGCGCTCGAGCGGGTAGAGGTTCTGCCGAACGGCGCCTCGGCGCTCTACGGCGCCGACGCGGTGGCCGGTGTCGTCAACTATGTCCTGCGCAAGGACTTCGAGGGCCTGGAAGCGTCGCTGTCCTATGGCGACTCGACGGAGAAGAGCGACGAGGGTCGGGTCAATCTCAACCTCGTCGCCGGCAAGGCGTTCGGCGATCACCAGGTGACCGTCGTTCTCGACTACTTCAAGCGCAACGCCTTCTATCTGCGGGATCGCGAGGCTTCCCGCGACTCGTTCCGGCCCAGCCAGCAGGGCTTCTTCCCCAGCTTCAACGATCTCTTCCTGATGACCAACGACCAGACCGAAGGGCCTGGCGGAAGCGGTTGCGCGAGCGTGGACTTCAAGATCGGGAACCTGGGCGAGTACTGCCAGGTCAACACGAACCGCTACGTCTCCTCGCAGGATGAGCAGGAAAGCATCGGCGGGCTGATCTCGCACAGCTACGACTTCGGCGACGGCGCCTCCTGGTACAACGAACTGCTGTTCCAGTCGTCCAGCGCTCAGGGCACGAGCTCGCCGGCGAACTTCTCGCGGGCGCCGATTGATCCGGCAAACCCCAACTGGCCAACGGCCCTCAAGAACGACATGATCGCCGAGGGCATGGTCGCCAACTTCGGCGCGTTTTCGGGCTTCCCGATCTTCGCCTGGGGCAAGCTGCTCAACTCCCGCGCCATCGAGGTGGAGTCGCAGTCCTATCGCTTCGTGTCCGGTGTGAAGGGCAACCTTGCCTCGGGCTGGGCCTATGACGCCGCCATCACCCTCGGCGGAAATGACCGCACGCAAGAGGGCCTTACCGGTCTCTATCGCAACAAGGCGTTCTACGACGCCAACCTCGGGAACCTGTGCTCGGACGGATCGGTGGTCCGGCGCTGGGACGTCAACCTGGCCCGGCCGACCGCGACCTATCGCGGCGCCACCTGCGAGGCCGCCGGAAAGACGACGCTCTGGTACAATCCGTTCGGCGGTCAGACCAACCAGCCGGCCGGGCTTGTCGATCTGCTGTCCACCAAGGCTCAGCGTGAAGGCCGCTCGCGCGCCTACGCGATCGATGGCTCGCTGTCCGGAGACCTGTTCACCCTGGCGGGTCGTCAGGTGAAGGCGGCCTTCGGGGCGGAATATCGCCGCGAAACCCTTCGCGACACGCCGTCCGGCGACGCGGTGGCCACCACGACCAATCCCGAGCCGATCCTGGGCTTCTCGTCGACCAGCGCCAGGGCCGAGCGGGACCAGTGGGCGGTCTACGCCGAACTCTATGTCCCGCTGTCGGATCGCCTCGATCTGCAGCTGGCGGGTCGCTACGACCACTACGACGCGTTCGGCGGCGACTTCAATCCGAAGGTCTCGGCGCGCTTCCGGGCCAATGACGTCCTGACCTTCCGGGCGAACTGGTCGACGTCGTTCCGCGCCCCGTCCATGGCG
>JBIKTU010000146.1:0-5531 GCA_044347965.1 Caulobacter sp. | reverse complement strand
GTCGCGGCGCGAGAATCGGGCCTCGTACTGCGGTGCGAAATAGGCGGTGAGCAGTCCGGGGTCCTGCAGCGCGACCGGCCGGAAATTCGCCTCCAGAAAGGCGCGGGCGTCAGCGGCGTCGACGGGGCCCAGCGCCCGGGCCTTGCGGCAGATCGCTGCGGCGGCCTGGTCACGGCTGACACCACAGGTCGCCCGCCAGGCTTCGAGCGCGGCGGCGTGGTCGTCGCTCTCCCAGCCGGGCAGATCGGCGAACGAGACCAAGGGCTGCGGCGGGACAGGAGGGACGGCAGGCGCGGGAACAGGGGCCGGGGTCGGCGGCACAACGATGGGGCCGTCGACCTTCGGGGTGGCGCAGGCGGCCAGGATGAGAAGCAGCGCCGCCGCGCCAGAAACCCGAATCCGCATCACGCCTCCGCGGCGTCTACATGAACCAGAGTCCAGTTGGGGTCGCGGCTGTTAAGATTGCGTTCGAATGTCCACAGCTCGGCCGTGCGACGGTCGTCGACGCCCTCGCCCTCGGGACCCTTTGTCCGCGAACGGAACTCGCCCAGGAAGCGGACGATTACATGGGCCACATCGTCCTTGACCTCGATCCGCTCGAGGTCGGCGCGAGGGGCGTGCAGAAATTCGACTGTCTCGGTGCGGCCCTCCGCCTCGCGGGCGTCGATGGCGGCCTCGAAGCTTTCGGCCACGGCGGGCGACAGCAGGTTCTGCAGCGTCGCCCGGTCGCCGGCGGCGAAGGCGATGACGATCATTTCATAGGCCTGGCGTGCGCCGTCCAGGAAGCGGGCCGTGTCAAAGCCGGGATCCTTCGCGCGAATGGCGTTCAGGCCAGTGGGCGCCGGCCCGTCGAGCGGCGGAGCCTCGGCGACAGTCACGGGGTCGGGGTCGACAGGCGCGGCTTGCGGTTTCGGCGCGTTGTCTTCGGGCTGTCGACCAATGCGGCGGCCGAGCACGGCGTAGAGCTGATACAGCACCACGGCGGCAAACACGGCGAAGATGACCAGTTCGAGATATTTCACGGCAGACCCGGCTCCGGTTGTACTCAGGGGAATATAGGTCAGGCTTCCGCCCGCGTCAGGGGCCTGCCGTTGCACAGGCAGGGAGCGCGTGATAGCAGCGCGCCTCAATATTGTCGCGCTCATGTCCGGGCGGCGGCCCTGTACAAGTCCAGGAACCTGATTCCCCCATGAGCGATACGTTCACCGCCCCGGCCGAGAACGGCGCCGAAGCCCAGCCCGGCTTCCGCATCCTCGCGCAGTTCGTGCGCGACTTCTCGTTTGAAAATCCCCTGGCGCCGGAATCTCTCCGCGCAGACGCTTCGGGGATTCCGCCGCAGATCGACATCGGCGTGGAGATGAACGCCCGCGGTCGCACCGACGGTCTCTTCGAGGTCGACCTCAAACTGTCGGCCCAGGCGATGCGGGGCGACAAGGTCGCCTTCCATGTCGAGCTCCTGTACGGCGGCCTGTTCGCGATCAGCGGCGTTCCGCAGGACGAGATCGAGCCGGTGCTGATGATCGAGTGCCCGCGATTCCTGTTCCCCTACGCCCGTCGCCTGATCTCGGACGTGACCTCGGAGGGCGGCTTCCCGCCCTTCCAGCTCGACCCGATCGACTTCGCCGGCGTCTATGCCGCCCGCAAGGCGCAGGGTGACGGCTCGCTGGTCGGCAACGCCTGACCGGCTACTGAATTCCGAACCTGGCCCACACGGCCTTGTCCTTGAGCACGCCGCGCACGAAAGCCTCGTGCGCGGCGCGTTCGTCTGCGGTCGAGCGCGGCGGCAGCGGCCGTGGCCGGGCGCCGTAGACGATGGTCTGGATCGTCTGGCTGGCGCGCTCGACGGCGCTCATGGTCAGGTCGAGCGCCCGCTCCTTGCCGCCCTGCAGCTCCAGATAGACCGCCGCCAGAAGCTCGGCGTCGATCAGCGCCCCGTGTTTGTCGCGCGCCGCCAGCGAGATCTTCATCCGCTTACAGAGGGCGTCCAGGGAGTTGTACATTCCCGGAAATTTCTTCTTGGCCAGGGCCAGGGTGTCGATCCACTGGTCGTCCGGCGTCAGGGCCAGGCCGCAGCGGTTCAGCTCGGCGTTGACGAAGCCACGGTCGAAGGGAGCGTTGTGGGCGACGATCTTGTCCTCGCCGATGAAGGCGAGCAGCCGGTCGACGATCTCGGGAAAGCGCGGCTTGTCGCGCAATGACGCCAGCGAGATGCCGTGCACACGTTCGGCGTCGGGATCGATCTCGCGGTCGGGATGGACGTACTCGTGGAACGACTTCCCCGTCGGCATGAAGTCGATGACCTCGACGCAGGCGATTTCGATCAGCCGGTGACCGCTCCGGGGATCGAGGCCGGTGGTCTCGGTGTCGAGGACGATGTGGCGGGCCATGGCCTCTTCATTGACCCGGTTCGTCGGCAGCGACAAGCGGGGCGAAGGGCCGCGCTGTGGACCGATCACGCAGAACCCTGAGCACCTCGCGGACCTGTTGCCGAGCGTGATCCAGGCCCTGGCCGGTGTCGATCACGAAGTGGGCGCGGGCTCGCTTTTCCGCATCGGCCATCTGGCGGGCGAGGATGGCGTCAAGCTTGGCTTCGTCCATGTCGGGGCGAGCCAACACCCGCTGGCGCTGGACATCGGCCGGGGCTGAAACCACAACGACGGCATCCATTCTTTTTTCTCCGCCGGTCTCGAACAGCAGCGGGATATCGAGGATCACGATGTCGGCTTTCGCCGCGGCGGCCCGCTCGAAGAAACCGACCCGGCTCATGCCGACGAGCGGGTGGACGATCGCCTCAAGGCGTTTCATCTCTTCAGGCCTGCCGACGACCTGGCGGCTGAGCAGCGGACGATCGATGGCGCCGTCGACCACCACGCCGGGAAAGGCCTCGCCAACCGGACCGACGGCCGCGCCGCCCTTCGCGTAGAGCGCATGCACTTCAGCGTCGGCGTCGTAGACCGGAACGCCTTCCGCCGCGAACATCGCCGCCGTGGTCGACTTGCCCATGCCGATGGAGCCGGTGAGGCCGACGGTAATCATGCGGTTTCTCCGATGGACTTCAGGGCCAGGGCGCGGACATCGAGATCGACCGGCGGCGCGACGCCGAAGAAGGCCTCGAAGCTTGGAACCGCCTGACGGATCAGCATTTCCAGCCCGTCGACCGTGCGCAGGCCGCGCGCCTGGGCCCGGTCGAGGAACTCCGTGCGCAGAGGCTTGTAGACCATGTCCATGACCACGGCCGCGTCCGGCGCGAGGGCCAGGTCGGCCTCCGGCCCACGCCCGCCGTTCAGGCCCAGCGCGGTGGCGTTGATGATGACGTTGGCGTTGGCGAGGGCCGCCTCGAGATCCGCCGCCCGAACCGGCCCGCCGACATCCGCCGCCAGGGCGAAGGCGCGGTCGGCGGTCCGATTGACGATCCGGATATCCGGCGCCCCGGCCAGAGCGAGCGCAGCCGCCGCGCCGCGGGCGGCGCCGCCAGCCCCAAGAATCACCGCCGGCCCCGCCTTCGGATCAAATCCGGGCGCCTGGGTCGCAAGAGCCGCCAGCATCCCGAGCCCGTCGGTGTTGTCAGCGAAGATGGATCCGTCTTCCCGAAACAGCAGCAGGTTGGACGCCCCGGCCAGTCGGGCGCGGTCGCTGGCCTCGTCGGCGCAGGCCAGGGCGTCTTCCTTGAAGGGGATGGTGACGTTGACGCCCCGGATCACACCGCCGCGCAGGCCTTCGGCCAGGGCCGCGAATCCGCCGGCCGCGGGCGCCAGGGGCACATAGGCGGCGTTCAGGCCCGCCGCCGCGATCCAGGCGTTGTGCAGCACCGGACTCAGGGAGTGGGTGACGGGCCGGCCGACGATGCCGGCGACAAGGGCGGCGCCTGTGATCCCGATCAAGCGTGCAGCTCCCCGTGCAGGCGCAGGAAGTCGAACAGGCCCATCAGCGGCAGACCCAGGATGGTGAAATAGTCGCCCTCTATTCGCGAGAAGAGCTGAACGCCCTCATTCTCCAGCTGGTAGCACCCGACCGAACTGAGGATCCCCTCCCCGCGCGCCGCCAGATAGCTGTCGATGAAGGCGTCGCTGAAGTCGCGCATCGTCAGTTTCGCGGGGGGGACCTCGCGCCAGATCGCCTCCCCGCCCCGGGCCACGACCACGGCCGAGTGAAGCTTGTGCGTCTTGCCGCGCAGCAGCTGGAGCCGCTCGCGGGCCTCCGGCAGGGTCTCGACCTTGTCGAAGAGCGCGCCATCGAGATCAAGCGTCTGATCGGCGCCGATCACCAGATCGCCGGGCCGGGCGCGGGAGATCTTGATGGCCTTCAGTTCGGCGAGGGCGTCGGCGACCTCGCGCGGACCATGGCCCTCCGCGAGCAGCCCGGTCTTCACGGCGCCCTCGTCCACCCCGGCGACCTGGGTTTCAAACGGCACGCCGGCGGCCCGCAAGACGGCGGTTCGCGCCGGACTCTTCGATGCCAGAACGATCATCCCAGGACCTCCACGGCGCCACGCCCGCCCGACAACAGGTTGATGATCGCCGCCGCCGTTTCCTCGACCGAGCGTCGGGTTACGTCGATGACCGGCCAGCCCTGACGTTCGAAAAGCCGCCGGGCGGCGATGATCTCCTCGCGAACCGCTTCCTGGTCGATGTAGGTGCTTTCGCGATTCTCGTTCAGCGAGAGCAGGCGGTTGCGACGGATCTGGATCAACCGGTCCGGCGAGGCGATCAGGCCGACGACCAGGGTCTTCTTCAGCTCGAACACTTCCCTGGGAAGCGGTACGCCCGGGACCAGCGGGATGTTCGCCGCCCGCACGCCGCGATGGGCGAGATAGATGCTGGTCGGGGTCTTGGAGGTCCGCGACACGCCGATAAGCACGACATCTGCCTGGCTCAGATCCTGGCCGAGCTGGCCGTCGTCATGGCCGATCGCGTAGCTCAGGGCTTCCATGCGGTTGAAATAGTCGGTGTCCAGCGCGTGCTGGGCGCCGACCCGGCTGGAGATCGGCGCGCCGAGGTAACGGGACATGGCGGCGACCACAGGATCGAGCGCCGCGATGCACGGGATCTCGTGGCGGCGGCAACCTTCCTCGAGGGCCGCCCGCAGGGCGCCGTCGACAATGGTGTGCATGACAACCCCCGGCGCGCCGGCGATTTCCTCCAGGGCCCGCTCCAGCTGGCGGGGCGACCGGACCAGGGCGTAGATGTGCTCGATCGGCAGGATGTCGGTGAACCGCGCGCATACGGCTCGGGCCATGGCGTTCAGTGTCTCGCCCGTGGAGTCGGACACGAGATGGATGTGGAAATAGGTGGCGACGCGGGACGCTGTGGTCATCACCCCTCCATAGAGCCAGGTCGGGTCTTCAACCAAGCCTGTGCATGGATCGTTAATGTTCTCTTAACCCTTTGGGGACCGTTTCGAACGGTTTTGTGGCTGTTCGGGCGGTGCGGTGAGTTGCGGGGACGCCTTGCCCGGTCTGGAGCAGCGCTGTCCCCAGGTTCGGGTCTGAGCGGCGGGTAAGGATTTGTTAACCTTCCCCCGTCGGGGACGGA
>JBIKTU010000145.1:0-5540 GCA_044347965.1 Caulobacter sp. | reverse complement strand
CGGCGCGCCCAGCAAGATCGACAGCTTCGTCGAGCTGATGCGGCCGCTCGGCCTGGTCGAACTGTCCCGCACCGGCGTGCTCTCCATCGAGCGCGGCGCCGAGGGGATGTAGGGGAGACCCGCTCATCCCGGCGAAGCCAGAGACGAGCGGAACCCGGAGAGACCTGCGTTACGTATCGGAAGCCTTGAGCAGGTTGAGGCGGAACAGCAGCGCGCCCAGCACCGCGCCCGCCGCCGGGGCGACTATGAACAGCCACAGCTGCGACAGGGCTTCGCCGCCGACCAGTACGGCCGGACCGAAGCTGCGGGCCGGATTGACCGACACCCCCGTGACCTGGATGCCGACGATGTGGATCACGGCCAGGGTGATGCCGATGGCCAGGCCGGCGAACGCGCCCTGCCCCTTCTCGCCGGTTACCCCCAGAATCACGATCACGAAGATGGCGGTGAACACGATCTCGAAGATAAGGGCCGCCTGCATCGAATACTCACCCAGGTAGCCGCCCCCCCAGCCGTTGCGACCAAGGCCACTGGCCGCGCCTTCCTTGGCGAGCATCATCAGGATCGCCGCGCCGGCCAGGGCTCCCAGGAACTGCGCCGCCCAGTACAGCCCCATGTCCCTGACGGACATGCGACCGGCGACAAAGGCCGCCAGACTGACCGCCGGATTGACGTGGCAGCCGGAGATCGGCCCGATGCCATAGGCTATGGCGACAATGGCGAAGCCGAACGCTAGGGCGATGCCCAGTTGTCCGACATGCTCCATCCCGCCCAGTACGGCGGCGCCGCAGCCGAACAGTACAAGCACAAGTGTGCCGATAAACTCGGCGGTGAACTTGCTCATTGAAATGCCTCCCGTTCCCCCGCTTCATCGAGCGGCGTTCGGCGAGCCTGACGCAGTTTGCTGAGTCCGGGAATGCGCGTTGATTGTCGCCGCGTCCTTCCCCCCAACGCCATTCATCCCTATATTGGCAGTGTCCGGGTTCGCCCGGACTATGGGCATAAACGAGCGTGTAATAAACGGACTGGACCCGGGTGCGATTCCCGGCGGCTCCACCAATCTCCTTCGAGTTATCGCGAAGAGCATGGGGCCGATCAGCATCGACAGACGTGTAAAGACGTATTCTTTGTCTCGGCGTGGCTCACCGTTTCGGGCCATTAAACTAACTGCGAACGATAACTTCGCTGAAGAGTACGCCGTCGCCGCGTAATGCGGTTCTAGCGAACTCAGACTAAAGCCCTGGGGGTTCAGATCCTCAGGCTGGGCCCGGGGGAGCCTGCAAACAGAATCCCCCACCCTTTCCCCCTTTTCCGAAGGTCGCAGGCGCCTTTGCGCCGCCTCCGCGACAGGCTACCGTAGGCCGCAGTTTCCGCAGCAAGTGACTCATGGCCGACGCGACGCCTCCCAACGACCAGATGAACTACGAGGCCATGGCCCAGGACGCCCTTCGGGGCGTGGTCAAGGCCGCGCTCAAGGTGGCGGCCGCGCCAGGCGGCATTCCCGGCGAGCACCACTTCTACATCACCTTCAGGACCAGGGCGCCGGGCGTCTCGGGGCCGATCGAGGTGCTGTCCAAGTATCCGGAAGAGATGACCATCGTCCTGCAGCACCAGTACTGGGACCTGGCGCCGGGGGAGACCTTCTTCACCGTGACGCTGAAGTTCGGCGGCTCGCCCAAGCGACTGTCGGTGCCCTATGCGGCGGTGACCCGCTTCTTCGACCCCTACGTCCAGTTCGGCCTGCAGTTCGAGCCCCCGCCGGAGGCCGAGCCGGCCCTTCTCGAGACCGCCGACAAGGGCGATGACGACGAGACTCCGCCGCCCGACGACGGCCCCAAGGTCGTGTCCCTCGACCAGTTCCGCAAGAAGTGAGGCGGCCTTGACCGAGGCGACGACCGAAGCGCGCAAAAGCTTCACCGATGAAGAGCTGCTGGCCCGGTTCACCGGGACAAAGCGCCAGCCGCCCGGCTCGCAGCTGCTCGGCTTCCGCATGGTCCGTGTCAGCCAGGCCGACCGCGAGGTCGAGGTCGCCTTCGAGGCCTCCGAGCAGCTGACCAACCCGATGAAGCAGATCCAGGGCGGCTACCTCTGCGCCATGCTGGATGAGGTCATGAGCGTGGCCTGCATGGTCGCCTCCGGCATGACCGCCGTCGCGCCCACCGTTGAAATGAAGACCAGCTTCTTCCGCCCCGCCCTGCCCGGCTCGATCCGCGGCGTCGGCCGCGTCGTGCGCTGGGGCAAGACCATCGCCTTCACCGAGGGCGAACTGCTCGATGACCAGGGCCGCACCCTGGCCAGGGCCACCGGGACGGCGATGCCGACGCCGTTCGCGCGTTACAAGGACTAGGGATCTGGCCATGGGACGGGGGCTCGGCGTCATTCTTGGACTGATCGCGACGTTCGCCGCCTCGGCCGCCTTCGCCCAGACGCCTCCCAAGAGCCCCTTCAACGACTGGTCCGCCGTGGTTGTCGCCGGCGACTGGCGCTCGGGCGATGGCGGCTCGACCGAGGCCTTCGACAATGCCCGGCGCGATGTGGCCGCCACCCTCATGGCGCTGGGCTTCAAGCCGGAGAACCTGGTCCAGTTCTCGACCCGGCCCGACCAATATGACGCGCCCAGGCCGGAGCGGCTCACCGCCCAGTCGATGCTGGACGCCGTCAAAAGCTCGACCGGGAAGGTCAAGGGCGGCTGCCTGATCTACTACACCTCTCACGGCACCCCGAAGGGTGTGGTGCTGGATGTTCTGGGCCGGCCCTACATGCTGTCGCCGGGCGAGATGGGCCTGCTGGTGGACGAGGCCTGCGCGGACCGGCCGGCCATCGTGATCATCTCGGCCTGCTTCTCGGGCGTGTTCGTGCCCTACCTGCAGGGTCCCCGGCGGATGGTGGTCACCGCCGCCCGTCCGGACCGCAGCTCATTCGGCTGCAGCACCGAAGATGTCTATCCTTTCTTCGACGACTGCTTCCTGCAATCGGTGGGCAAGACCCGGAACTTCCCGGCGCTGCCTCCCGCCATACAGGCCTGTGTGGCGGGCAAGGAAGCCGACCTGGGCCTTGGCCCGCCGTCGGAGCCCCAGGCCTTCATCGGACCCGACCTGCGCCTGATGCTGTCCATGATGCCGTTCCCCAAGGGCGCGCAGGGCGTTCGCGCGCCCTGAGCGGAAATCGCCGCCGCAAGGCGAGCGGCCTTTGAACGGCGGAGCGATCCGTCCTAAGAGGGTCTGAAAACCGCCCTTGGGGAAACGTCTGTGCGCTTGCTTTCCAGAGCCGTCGCCGCGGCAGCGCTCGTCTGCCTTCTCGGCCTGTCGACCGCCAGCTCGGCCCAGGCGCCTGCGTCCGCCGCCGTCAGCCCGCCGGCCCCTGCGCCGGTCGCGCTGCCCGGCGTCACGCCCCTGCCGGCCCCAGAGCTCGAGGCCTTCGTCGACGGGATCATCCGTGACGCGATCGCCGCCGATCACATCCCCGGCGTGACGGTCTCGGTGGTCCAGAACGGCCAGACCATCCTCAAGAAGGGCTATGGCTTCGCCCGTCTGGAGCCGACGGCGCGACCGGTCGATCCCGACCGGACGCTGTTCCGCATCGCCTCGATCTCCAAGACCTTCACCTGGATCGCCGTGATGCGCGAGGTCGAGGCCGGCCGCATGCGCCTGGACGCCCCGATCAATCTCTATCTGCCCGAGCAGGTTCAGGTCCGCGACCAGGGATTCACCACTCCGGTTCGGGTCCGCGACCTGATGAGCCACACCCCGGGCTTCGAGGACCGGGCCCTGGGCCAGCTGTTCGAGCGCGATCCCGCCAGGGTCAGGCCTCAGCTGGTCTATCTGCGCCAGGAGCGCCCCCGCCGCGCCTTCGAGCCGGGCACGACGCCGGCCTATTCCAACTACGGCGTGAACCTGGCCGGCGCGGCCCTGGCCTACATCTCGCAGCAGCCGTTCGAACGGATCATCGAGCGGGACATCACCGGCCCGCTGGGCATGACGCGCACGACCTTCCGCGATCCCTACCCGGCCCGTCCGGACCTGCCGGCCCCGATGCCGGCCGCGCTGGCCGCCGAGGTGGCGGACGGCTTCTACTGGACCGGCGCCGGCTGGCGCAAACGGCCCTATGAGTACACCTCGCAGGGGGCCCCGGCCGGCGGCGCCTCGACGACCGCCGCCGACATGGCCCGCTACATGACCATGCTCCTGAACGGCGGAACGCTGGATGGCGCGGTGATCTACGGGCCCCGCACCGCCGAAGGCTTCCGCACGCCGCAGTGGCGACCCCATCCCGCCGTCGCCGGGACCGCGCACGGTTTCCTGCCCTACGCCCTGCCGGGCGGCCGGACGGGCTGGGGCCACGATGGCGCCCTGCTGTCGTTCCGGTCCTCAATGGTCATGGTCCCGGAACTGGGGCTGGGCGTCTTCATCGCGAGCAACGGCGAGACCGGCGACCGCCTGACCTCGCAGCTGGCCGGCCGGATCGTCCAGCGCTTCTACGGCCCGGCGCCGACTCTTCCCCCGCCGGGGTCGGAATGGCTCAAGGCCAACGCCTCGGCTTTCGAGGGCCAGTACGTCGGCAACCGCCGCGCCTTCCACGGGCTGGAGAAGCTGACCGGCCTGGTCAACAGCCGCGTGACGGTTCGCGTCACGGACAATGGCGTGCTGCTGATTTCGGGCTTCGACTTCACCTCGCGCTGGTTGCCCGTCGGAACCAGCGGCCAGTTCCGTCAGGCTGACGGCTGGCGCACCCTGGCGTTCGAGATGAAGGACGGTCGCGCGGTGCGCTATTTCACTGGCGGCGGCGTCAACGCGTTCGAACGGCAGGGCCTGTTCGGCGGCGGCGGCTGGTTCGTGAATCTCGGACTACTGGCCCTGATCGCCTCGGTCGCCACCCTGGCGGGCGTCGGCCTGAGGATGCGGCTGCGCGACTACCGCGAAACGCCGATGCAGCGCCGCGTCAGCCTGGTCCAGACCACCCAGGCGGTGCTCTGGATCCTCGCCGCCTTCACAGCCGGCATCTGGCTCAGCCGGTCTGGCGATATCGCCGCGATCTTTTTCGACTGGCCAGGCGGCTGGCTTCTGACCGCCTCGTCCTGCGGCCTTGTGGCCTCGGTCCTTTCGGTGGCCAATCTGGTCCTGCTGCCGCTGGTCTGGCGGGGCGGCAGGCGTGTCGACAGTTGGACGCTGGGCCGCAAGCTGCGGTTCACCGCCACGGCGCTGATCTTCGCCGCCTTCTCTCTGGTCCTGGCCCTCTGGGGCGCCATCTATCCCTGGGCCAGCTGACCGGCCGGAAGGCGCCGCGCAAACCATCCACAGGTATTCGGAGCCAAGACGAAAAAAGCCCTGACGGCACGCCGTTCGCAGAGCGAGGATCGCAACGATCTCTGTGAGGTGCGTGTCGTGTCAAAACAGGACGGTCTGGTCTTCGGCCTGGCGGGTCTGATCATCTGGGCGGCCGCCACCGCCTACTACGTCGCCTTCGGGCCGCAGCTGCTCGAGAGCGCCTTCTGGTTCTATGCCGTCAATGCCTTCCTGGCGGCTGTGGGTGTGACCCTGGTC
>JBIKTU010000144.1:0-5543 GCA_044347965.1 Caulobacter sp. | reverse complement strand
GCCGGAACAGGGCGTTGTCCGCCCCCGACGATGCCACAGATCGCAACGGCAGATCGGCCCATTCGGGAAACTGTCCGGCGATCAGCCGGGAGACCAGGGCGACGTCGATCGAAACGCCCGGCCCGCTCATCGTCAGATCTTCGACCAAAGCGCCGGCCGGTCCGGCCCCTTGCGCCAGCGGTCCAGCGTCGCGCCGCGCGCCGCCATCAGGCCGCCGCCGAGCGCCAGGCCGACCTTCTCCGCTGTGCTGGTCGAGACCCGTTCGTCCCAGGCCGCCGGGCCGCGCGCCACGACCTTGACGCCGATCTCGCGATAGACGCCGAGCGCCGCCGCCACCGCCCAGGCCGAGCGGAAGGGCAGACCGCGCAGGCCCCAGCGGGCGGAGGCGTAGTAGGGCTCGGCGGCGTCGACGAGGCGCCTGGCGAGACCGGCCACGGCGGTGCGGTGCTCCGGGGCCGCGATGGCGTCCTGCGGCACGCCCGCCTCTGTCAGCCAGTCGGCGGGCAGGTAGACGCGGCCGTTCTGCGCGTCCTCGACGATGTCGCGGGCGATGTTGGTCAGCTGGAAGGCCAGGCCCAGGTCCTGCGCCCGGCGCAGGGTGGTCAGGTCGCCCGGCTTCACGCCCATGACGATGGCCATCATCGCCCCGACCACGCCGGCCACATGCCAGCAGTAGTCGAGCGTGTCCTCGATCGTCTGGTAGCGGCGACCGGCGACGTCCATCGCGAAGCCGTCTATGAGCTCGATGGCGTACTGCTCTGGAATCGCTCGCCTTCCAGCCACCTCGCGAAAGGCGGCGAAGGCCGGGTCATCGGTCGGCTCGCCCGCCAGCGCGGCGCGGGTCTGCGCATAAAGCCCCTCCAGCCGCCGCTGCACTTCATCCGGCGCCAGCACCTCGCGCTCATGGCCCAGAGTCTGGCCGTCGATGACGTCGTCGCAGTGCCGGCACCAAGCATAGAGCATCTCCGCGTCGGCGCGGGTCTGAGGGTCGAACAGGGCCGCCGCCGCCGCGAAGCTTTGCGATCCCTTCTGGATGGTCTCGCGGCTGGCGGCGGCGAGGTCCGTCACGGCTGCAGGTCCGGGATCATCAGCGCCGCCGTTGCCTTGGCCGATCCAACCACCCCGGGGATGCCCGCGCCCGGGTGGGTGCCGGCCCCGACGAAGTAGAGGTTGGGGATCCTGTCGTCGCGGTTGTGGGTCCGGAACCAGGCGCTCTGGGTCAGGATCGGCTCCAGCGAGAAGGCCGCGCCATTCCAGGCATTCAGCTCGCTGGTGAAGTCGTCCGGCGTGAAGATGCGGCAGGTCACCAGGTCGCGCAATAGATTGGGGATATAGCGATCCTCAAGGTATTTCAGGATCTTGTCGCGATAAACTTCACCTTCGCTCGCCCAGTCGACGTCGGCCGTCTCCAGGTTGGGTACGACCGACAGCACGTAGAAGGCGCTGCATCCCGGCGGCGCCATGCCGGGGTCGGTGGCGCAGGGGTTGTGCAGGTAGAGGGAGAAGTCCTCCGACAGCGTGTCCTTGTTGTAGATGTCGCCGATCAGCTCGCGGTAGCGCGGGCCGAAGCAGATGGTGTGGTGCCGGATGTCGGGGTGCTCGGCCTTGAGCCCGAAGTAGATGACGAACAGCGAGGGGCTCCAGCGCTTCTTCTCCAGCGCCTTGCTGGCGGCCTTGCCTCGCGGATCGTCGACCAGCAGCTCGCGGTAGGTGTGCATGATGTCGGCGTTGGAGGCGACGGTGTCGAAGGCCTCGAATTCCCCGTCGTGGCGGATCACGCCGGTGACGCGGCCGCCGGCCGTGGTTATCTTCGAGATCGGAGCGTTGAGCGCGATCTTCCCGCCGAGATCCTCGAACAGTTTCACCAGGCCCCGGATCAGCGCCCCTGTGCCGCCGCGCGGGAACCACACGCCGCCGCGCCGCTCCAGCGCGTGGATCAGGGCGTAGATGGAGGAGGTCGCGAACGGGCTGCCGCCGACCAGCAGGCTGTGGAACGACAGCGCCTGGCGGACGTGCTCGTCCTTCACGAAACTGGCGACCTTGCCGTAGACGCTGCGCCAGGCCTGCAGCTTCATCAGGGCCGGGGCGGCGGCGACCATGCTGCCGAAGTTGAGGAAGGGCACCGCGCCCAGCTCGACATAGCCCTTCTGGTAGAGCTCCTCGGAATAGGCGTGGAACCGTCGGTAGCCCTCGACGTCGGCGGGATTGCGGGCGGCGATCTGGCGGTCCAGCTCCTCCTGGTCGTTGACGTAGTCGAAGACGTCGCCGTCTTCCCAGACGAGGCGGTAGAAGGGGTTCACCGGCAGCAGCTCGACGTAGTCCTCGAGCTTGCGGCCGCTGACGGTGAACAGCTCCTTGAGGCAGTCGGGGTCGGTGATGACCGTGGGTCCGGCGTCGAAGATGAAGCCCTCGTCCTCCCAGACGTAGGCCCGGCCGCCCGGCTTGTCGCGTTGCTCGAAGACCGTGACGTCGATCCCCGCCGACTGCAGGCGGATGGCCAGGGCCAGTCCGCCGAATCCGGAACCGATAACGGCCGCGCGTTTGGTCATTCAGGAAACCTTCGTGAAAACAGAGCGCTCGGTCAGCACTTTCAGCGCCGCCGTCACCGGCACCGGCGGCTTGCCGGACAGGATACGGGCCTTGTCGGCCAGGGTGGCGTTCGAGCTGTAGAAGCGTTGGATGAGCGGCGCGCCGAGGCGATAGAACCGCTCGAGCACCCGATATCTCAGCTGTGGCGCGCAGGCGCGGAACAGCATGCGGTTCAAAAGCCGGTAGAAGCCGCGCGCCTTCCAGGCTGCCTTGGAGTGGGCTTCGGCGGCGGCCCGCGCCGTGGCGCTGGTCAGTTCCGGCAGGCGGGCGATGCGGTCGGCCAGGATGGCGGCGTCGGGCGAGGCGTAGCCGGTGGTTGGCTGGAACAGCGCCGCCGCGAGGCCCACCCGCGCCACGCCGGGCTCGCCCTCGGCCCAGAAGGCGTCGATGTCGCCGGCCAGTGCGATCGGCAGTATCCCGTCCTCCTCACGCACGACGCCTGCAATCTCCCAACCGCGAGATGCGGCGTAGGCGGTGATATGGAGCCGCATGGCCTCCCGGTCGAGGGCATCGCCGTCACTATATCGCGTGTCCTCGATCAGCAGGCGGTCAGGTCCCAGCGGCAGGACGTACAGAAAGCGATAGCCGTCGAGCTGATCGACAGTGGCGTCCATCACGGTAGGTCGGGTCAGGCCGTGCGGAACGGTCGTAATGATCTCCTGGCCAAGGAACTTCTGCCAGCCGAGCGCCAGGGTCTCGGTGGGCGAAGGCCCGCGACCGTCGATCACGGCGCTGGCGCGGATGACCCGCTGGTCGGCCAAGGTCACGGTGTCCGGGGTGAAAGTCGCCACCGGCGCATCCAGCCAGAGATCCGGTCCCAGCGCGGCGCTCACGGCCCTCGCGAGGCTCGAGGTGGTGATGGCTCGATAAGGCGTGGCGAGATCTCGCCGGTGGGCCGGGAACCGCACTTCGTAGCCGTCCCAGCGATGGGCAATCAGGGGTTCGAGCCAGGCGTCGACATCCGGCGGCACGTCATTGGCGAAGTGGCACCAGGTGTGCTCGCCGCCGACCCGCGCCTCACGCTCCAGCATCACCACACGCAGGTCCGGGCGCAGGGCCTTGAGCCGCAAGGCAATCAGGCTGTTCGCGAGCCCGCCGCCAACCAGGGCGATATCGACCTTGTACTCAGACGACGACATGGCGGCGCTCTAGCACGACTTTCCCGGAACGCCCCGTCTGATCCTGCGGCTCACCATCAGCGTCCCAGCTGAGGAACATGGCCCTCGACCCACCAAATGAGCGCGCCGACTTCAACGGCCAGCGCTTCGCCCAGCTTCGTCAACTCATACTCGACGTGAGGCGGGACCGTATGCTGATCGATACGCAGAACAAGGTTCATCTCTTCCAGCTGACGCAGCGTCTGCGTCAGCATTTTTTGCGACACGCCGTCGATCCGCCGCATCAGATCACCGTTTCGGAGCCGGCCGAGCTTGAGGGCGTGAATGATGAGCAAGGTCCACTTGCTCCCGATCAGCCGGATGTATCGGCGCGAAGCGCACCGGCTGGACAGCACGTCGGGCGCCAAAGCCACCTCCAAGTCATGGGAACCAAAAGGTGCGTACTAAACTATTTGTCTTGGCCTTGGTAGGCATGCCGAAACAGAGGGCAGGACGATGCACTGGATCAATCTTGCGGGCGCCGGACTGACGTTGGCCATGGGGTGCCTCGGGCTCTTCTTTCCGAGGCTGGCCTCGCGGCTCACCGGTCTTGATGCCAGGACCCCGCCGGGCTTTTCAGAATTTCGCGCGACGTTTGGGGGATCGTTGGTCCTGCCCGCCCTGCTCATTCTCTTCATCCAGACGCCCATGGCATTTGCATTTGCGGGTCTCTGGTGGGCAGGCGCTGCGCTCGGTCGTGTCGTCTCGATCATCCTTGATCGATCGAGCACGCCACAAAACTGGACGGCGGTGGCGTTCGAGCTGCTGTTTGCCGCGACCTTGCTGGTCGGCGCCCCCGGTTCGGAATTGATCAAACTCATCAGCCCAGGTCATTGACGGCCGGCTTCGGCTTCAGCGCCTTGAGCCGCAGTGCGATCAGCCCATTGGCCAAGCCTCCGCCCACGAGCACGACGTCTGCGCTGTTGGGGCGGGAGGAGGCCATGCCCTCGCATAGCATGCCCGGGCGCGAAGGCCAGACGCGCGCGGCTCCGATTGCGCGCAGGCGCCTGAACGGGTAGGGCGGGCCCCTGTTCGGGAGGACGCGGCATGGCCCAGGCGACGATCATCGACGGCAAGCTCTTCGCGGCCAATCTGCGCGAGCGGATCGCCGTCGAGGTCGCCGAGCTGAAGGCCGCCCATGGCGTCACGCCGGGCCTTGCGGTGGTGCTGGTCGGGGAGGACCCGGCCAGCCAGATCTACGTTCGCAACAAGGGCGAGCAGACCGAGGCGGCCGGGATGTACTCCGAGACCCACCGTCTGCCCGCCGACGTCTCCGAGGCCGATCTGTTCGCCGTCGTTGACCGGCTGAACGCCGATCCGGCCATTCACGGCATCCTCGTGCAGTTCCCGGTGCCGGACCCTCTGAGCCAGGACCGCATCGTCGCCCGCATCTCGCCGGACAAGGACGTCGACGGCCTGACGGTGACCAACGCCGGTCGCCTGGCCAGCGGCCTGCCGGCCCTGACCTCCTGCACACCGGTCGGCTGCATGATGCTTTTGAAGGACGCGCTGGGCGACCTGCGGGGCAAGCGGGCGGTGGTGATCGGACGCTCCAACCTGATGGGCAAGCCGATGGCCCAGCTGCTGCTGGCGGCCGACTGCACGGTGACCATCGCCCATAGCCGCACCACCGACCTGCCGGCCGTCTGCCGCGAGGCCGACATCCTGGTCGCCGCCGTCGGGCGAGCCGAGATGGTGCGCGGCGACTGGATCAAGCCGGGCGCGGCGGTCATCGACGTCGGCATCACCCGCCTGCCGTCCCTGGACCCGGTCCGGGCCGCGGAGGGCAAGACCCGG
>JBIKTU010000143.1:0-5567 GCA_044347965.1 Caulobacter sp. | reverse complement strand
ATGGAGATCATCCTGGCGATCGGGCTGAAGACCCTCAGCAACTACGTCAACCACATCGCCGAAACCCCGCTCGACCCGCCCCTCGTCGCCGACGCCTTCGCGGCCGGCCGGCGGGCGGCCTGACCAGAGGCTACAGACATGAAACCCCTCATTCTCGCCATGGCGCTGATCGCCTGCGTCGCCCCGGCGGCCCCCGCCTTCGCGGCCAAGCCGCCGGTCTACACCGCCCCGCTCTCCGACGTGGCCGCAGGCGGCTACGATGTGGTCGCCTACTTCACCCAGGGCGCACCGGTGAAGGGCGACAAGGCCTATTCGACGACCTGGAAGGGCGCGACCTGGCAGTTCTCCTCCGCTAGCAACCTCGGGAAGTTCAAGGCCAATCCGGCCGCCTATGCACCGCAGTACGGCGGCTACTGCGCCTGGGCCGTGGCCAACGGCTACACCGCGAAGGGCGATCCCCGGAACTGGAAGATCGTCGGCGGCAAACTCTACCTGAACTACAACGCCGACGTTCAGAGCAAGTGGAGCAAGGACATCCCGGGCTTCATCGCCAGGGGCGACCGAAGCTGGCCGTCGGTCCTGGGCAGGTAGGACCGGATCGATGAAGCGCTACCTCAGATACATCCCCGACCTGATGGCCGTTTTCATGGCGGTCATCTTCCTCGACAGCCTTCGGTTCAAGTTCACCGACCATCCCAACACCCAGGAGATCTTCGGCCGCCTCGACGGCTGGGCCGGGACGCTGGGCGCGGCGGGGCTGTTCGCTCACACCGGCCTATTCTCGCAGTATGTGATCGGCGCGATCGAGCTGCTGGCCGCCACGCTCCTCATCGTCGGCCTGCATCCGCGCTTCAAACACCTGCAGGCGGGCGGCGCTCTGGCCGGACTGCTCGTGATGACCGGGGCGGTCAGCTTCCACCTGTTCACGCCGCTGGGGATCGACCCCAACAACGACGGCGCCGGCCTGTTCGTCGCCGCCTGCATGAACCTGGCCTTCGCGGCCCTGCTGCTGGCCCTGTTCCGACGCGATGCTCTCTTGGACCTGCTGCGGCGGGTGGCGAGGGTGATCGAGCCCTCGCGCGCCTAACCCTGGTTCGACAGGTCGAGGGTCGTGGGGTTGAACATGCTGCGCACCTCGACGGTCTGCAGCAGATCGTTGTTGCGGTAGAGCCTGAAGCTGGCCGGCTGCATGAAGGTCTTCTCGAACCGGGCGAAGCCCTGACGCGACGGCGGGCCGGCGCGCACGCGCAGGACCTGGGCTCCGTCGGGGCCCGTGACGTTCTCGGCGATCACATCGACCCCGGCCAGGGTGAAGGAGGCCGGGTCCGCCGACTGCCGTTCGCCGTCGATGACCGTCTCGGCCACCACGCTGAAGATCACCCGTTCGAACGCCATCGTCCCTGCTCCTGCTACGCGACCGCCGCGAGGCGGCCCAGCGCCGCTTCCAGCTTGGCCCTGGCGGCCTGCGCCTCGGCCAGCTTCTCGCGGTTTTCCTCGATGACCTCCTCCTTGGCCTTGGCCAGGAAGTCGGGGTTGCCCAGCTTGCGATTGACCCGGTCGATGTCGGCGTCGTGGCCGGC
This sequence comes from Caulobacter sp., assembly GCA_044347965.1. Classification (GTDB taxonomy): domain Bacteria; phylum Pseudomonadota; class Alphaproteobacteria; order Caulobacterales; family Caulobacteraceae; genus Caulobacter. The sequence continues at coordinate 3,987 of JBIKTU010000143.1, read as the reverse complement.
GATCTCCTTGGTCAGGCGTGCGCGTTCGGCGGCCAGGTCGATGAAGTCGGCGATGGCCAGGGCGGCCGTCGCCTCGCCGATCACGAACGGCACGGAGCCGGCCGGCGCCTCGCCCGCCGCTGCGCTGTCCAGCCGGGCCAGGGTCGCCAGCAGGTCGCGGTGACGCTCCAGCCTTGCCAGGGTCTCAGGACCGGCCCCACTGAGCGTCAGCGGCACGCGGGCTCCGGGGGGCACGTTCATCTCGGCGCGGATCGAGCGGATCTCGGTGACCAGGTCGACCAGCCAGCCGATCTCGGCCTGCGCTCCGGCGTCAATCCAGGTCTCGTCAAACGTCGGCCAGCGCTGGGCGATCAGCAGACCGGCGCGGGCGGGACCGCCCTCCTCCGCCGTCTTCGCCCACAGCTCCTCGGTGATGAAGGGCATGACCGGGTGCAGCAACACCAGGATCTGGTCCAGCGTCCAGGCGACCATGGCCCGGGTCTCGGCCTTGGCCGCCTCGTCCGAGCCGTTGAGGATCGGCTTGGCCAGCTCCAGATACCAGTCGCAGAAGACGTTCCAGATGAAGCGGTAGAGCACACCCGCCGCCTCGCCGAACTGGGGGCCGTCCAGCGCCGAGGTGACCTGGGCGGCGGTCTTCGCGACCTCGCCCCGGATCCAGCGGTTGATCGTTTGCCGGACGTCCGAGGGCTCGAAGCCGGCGACGCGGGCGCAGCCGTTCATCTGGGTGAAGCGGGTGGCGTTCCACAGCTTGGTGCCGAAGTTGCGATAACCTTCAACACGTTGCTTCGAAAGCTTGATGTTGCGCGCCTGACTCGACATCGCCGTGAGGGCCAGCCGCATGGCGTCGCAGCCATAGGCGTCGATCAGCTCCAGCGGGTCGATGACGTTGCCCTTGGACTTGCTCATCTTCTGGCCCTTCTCGTCGAGGACCAGGGCGTTGATGACCACCCGCTGGAACGGAACCTCGCCGGTGAAGTGAAGGCCCATCATCATCATCCGGGCGACCCAGAAGAAGATGATGTCGAAGCCGGTGACCAGGGTGTGGGTCGGATAGAACCGTTCCAGGTCGGCGGTCTTCTCCGGCCAGCCCAGCGTCGAGAACGGCCACAGGCCCGACGAGAACCATGTGTCGAGGACGTCCTCATCATGCCAGACGGCGACGGCGTCGCCCTTCCCGGCCGGCCCGTTCTCGAGATTGAAGCGCAACGCCTCTTCGCGGGTGTCGAAGGTGCGGACGTCCCGCCCATAGTAGGCGCGCGCCTGGCTCAGCGCCTCGTCTTCCGACACGGCGACGAAGGGCTCGAGCGGATCGAGAGACCAGGCGCCGTCCTCGAACCTCGGCCCGAGCCAAGCCGGGATCCGGTGGCCCCACCACAGCTGGCGACTGACGCACCAGGGCTGGATGTTCCGCATCCACTCGAAGTAGGTCTTGTCCCAGTTGCGGGGCTCGAAGACCGTGTCGCCGTTTTCGACCGCCGCGATGGCCGGTTTGGCGAGGGTGGGCGCGTCGACGTACCACTGGTCCGTAAGCCAGGGCTCGATGACCACGCCGGAGCGGTCGCCATGCGGCACCATGTGGCGGGTCTTCTCGATGGCCTTGAGCAGCTCCAGCTGCTCGAAGCGCTCGATGATCATCTTGCGGGCGACGAAGCGGTCGACGCCGATGAACTCGGCCGGGACCGGGCCGGTCACCTTGCCGAATGCGTCGAGGATGTTGATCGCTTCGAGCCCGTGCCGCTTGCCGACCTCGAAGTCGTTGAAGTCGTGGGCCGGGGTGATCTTCACCGCGCCCGACCCCTTGGTCGGGTCGGCGTATTCGTCGGCGACGATGGGGATCGAGCGGCCGACGATGGGCAGCTTCACCGTCTTGCCGATCAGGTCCTGGTAGCGTTCGTCGTCCGGGTGAACGGCCACGGCCGTGTCGCCCAGCATCGTCTCCGGCCGGGTGGTGGCGACGACGATGTAGTCGCGGGTTTCGAACGCCGTCGGCTTGCCGTCCTCGTCGAACTCGGTCGGGTATTGGCAGGTGACGCCGTTCTCCAGTGGATAGGCGAAGTGCCAGTATGCGCCGTCGACCTCCTTCTGCTCGACCTCCAGGTCGGAGATGGCGGTCTGGAAGTGCGGATCCCAGTTCACCAGCCGCTTGTCGCGGTAGATCAGCCCGTCCTTGTAGAGCTGGACGAAGACCTTGCGGACGGCGGCCGACAGCCCCTCGTCCAGGGTGAAGCGCTCGCGCGACCAGTCGCAGCTGGCGCCCAGGCGCCGCAGCTGGTTCTGGATCGTGCCGCTGCTCTGGGCCTTCCACTCCCAGATCTTGTCGACGAAGGCTTCACGGCCCATCTCACGGCGGCCGACGTTGCCCTGCTCTGCCAGCTGGCGCTCGACGACCATCTGGGTGGCGATGCCGGCGTGGTCGGTCCCGGGCAGCCACAGGGCCGCCTTTCCACGCATGCGCTGGAAGCGGATCAGCACGTCCTGGAGCGTGTTGTTCAGCGCATGGCCGATGTGCAGGCTGCCGGTGACGTTGGGCGGCGGGATGACGATGCTGAACGGCTCGGCGTTCGGGTCGTCGATCGGAGCGAAGGCGCCGGACTCTTCCCAGGCCGCGTACAGGCGCGGCTCGAGGGTCTTGGGATCGAAGGTCTTTTCAAGCATCGGATGTCGCTAATGAAAACGGCGGCTCCGCGAGAGCGGGCCGCCGGTCTCTATCAAAGGTGATCGGGAACGCGAAGCGGCAAGGCTGACCCTGCGGCCAGCCTCTATGGCTTAGCGGAATACTCGCTCGAGCTTCTCGCGAAGCACCGCGCGGACGATGTCGTCGAGGTTCTCGTCGGCCCACTGCTTCAGCTGCGGCTCGAGGATGACCCGCACCAGCTCGGTGATGGTCATGTCGCCGTGGATGCGGATGTCGCCGGTCGGGACGAAGGCCGCGGCGGCCGGAGCCGGGGCGGGATCGGCCATGAAGACGGGCTCCGGCTCGGGCTCGGGCTCGGGCTCCCAGGCAGGCTCCGGCTCCGCCCGCGACGGGGCCGAGTAGACGTCCAGGTCGCCCACGGTCTGAACATCGCCGACCGGATCGACCGTTTCGGTCAGCACCAGGACGTCGTCGTCGTCCTCGTCCGGCGCGATCGGCGCAGGCGCCGGGGCGGCCAGAACCGGGGCCGGCTGGGGCTCGGGCGCCGGCGCGGGCGCGGGCGGCGCGTCGTCTTCGGAGATGATACGGCGGATGGAGGCGAGAATTTCCTCCATCGTCGGTTCCTGGGCGGTCTGTTCGGACATGGGCGAGCCGTACCTGAGCGAGGCGATTCCAAGCCCTAGCGTAAGCGCGCGTCGACAATCCTGCAAACGCGCATCGTGGTTAAGGCCACGATCTTCGCCCTTGCGGAGCGGGCTACTTCGCGGTGGCGACCGGCGCGTCGGCCGGCGCGGGCGAAATCGCCGGGCCGCCGATGCGGTCGACGGCTTCGAGAACCGGCTCCCACGGCACCCAGCCCCAGCTGGCGTTGACGCGGTTGGCGTTCAAAACCGGGTCGTAAGTTTGAACGTCCGGGATCAGGTAGCGGGCTTCCAGCTTGCCCATCGCGGCGAGCAGGCTGGCCGAGGCGACGTATTCGTCGCGACGGGCGTTGACCAGCGCCAGTTCGGCGTTGCGCAGCTCCTGTTCGGCGTTCAGCACGTCCAGCGTGGTGCGAAGCCCGACCTGGGCTTCCTGGCGGACGCCTTCGAAGGCGATGCGGGTGGCGCGGACCTGCTCCTCGTTGGCGACCAGGTTGGCGCGGGCGCCGACGAGGCTGTTCCAGGCTTGCGAGACTGTGCGCAGCGCGGCGCGGCGGGCTTCCTCGATGGCCATCTGGTCGGCGCGATTGCGCTCGGTCGCGGCGCGGACGCCGGAGCTGATCTGACCGCCGGTGAACAGCGGCACGCGGACGGTCACCGAGCCGGAGACGCTCTGGCTGTAGTCCTCGAACTGCCCCCCGGTGCCGCCGA
>JBIKTU010000142.1:0-5582 GCA_044347965.1 Caulobacter sp. | reverse complement strand
TGATTCTGTTCTTTGTGGTCGGCGGGATCGTCACCTCGCTGGGCAATGACGACAAGAAGGCGGCGGCCGCCGCTGCGGCCAGGGCCGAGAAGGTCGAGGATCCGCTCGTCCAGGTGTCGACAATCCAGCAGACGCTGCGCCCCTACGTGGTGTCCGTCCGGGGTCGCACCGAGGCCAACCGCGCTGTGATCGTTCGCGCCGAGACCGCGGGCCCCGTGGCCGCGACGCCGGCGCGCGAAGGCGCGTTCGTGTCGCGCGGCGCGGTGCTTTGCCGCATCTCCACCGACGCCCGCCAGGCCAGCCTGGACCAGGCGCGCGCCCTGCTCCGCACCCGCCAGCTGGAGAAGGAAGCCTCCGACCGCCTCGCGGCGCAGGGCTATCGCTCGCAGACACAGGTCCTGCAGGCCCAGGCCAACCTCGACGGCGCCACGGCCCAGGTGCGCCAGGCCGAAGTGCTGCTCGACCAGGTCAACATCCGGGCGCCGTTCAGCGGCGTGTTCGACCGGCGCGACGCCGAGATCGGGACCTACCTCGCGCCGGGCGGCGCCTGCGGCACCATGATCCAGCTCGACCCGATGGTCATCGTCGCCGACGTGGCCGAGCGCGACGTCGGCAGCATCCGCGTCGGTTCCGCGGCGACGGCCACCCTGGTCTCGGGCGAGATCCTGAGCGGCCGCGTGCGTCTGGTGGCCCGCGACGCAGACCCGGCCACTCGCACCTACCGGGTCGAGATCGAGGCTGCCAACCCCGGCGGCCGCGCCCGCGCCGGCCTGTCGGCGGAGGTGAAGATCAACACCGGCTCCGGGCCCGCCTACCTGGTGCCGACAACCACCCTGGTGCTCGATTCCGCCGGCCGGCAGGGCGTGCGGTACGTCATCGCCGGCGACCGGGTGGCGTTCGCCCCGATCACAGTGCTCGACGAGACGGCCGAAGGGGTCTGGATCATCGGCCTGAGCGGCGAGGTCCGCGTCATCACCGCCGGCCAGTCCTATGTGTCCGAAGGCCAGAAGGTTCGCATCCCGGCGAAATAGCCGGAGCGTGATGGGAGAGGCGAACAGATGAGCGACGCCCCGCATGAGGGACCCGCCAAGCGCGGCCTGATGGACGGCCTGATCGACGGCTCGATCGTCCGGCGGAAGGTGGTGCTCGGCATCGCCGCTATCGCCACCTTCTTCGGCCTGATCACCTATTTGAACCTGCCGCGGGAGTCCGAGCCGGACATCACCGTGCCGTTCGTGATGATCCAGGTGCCCTATCCCGGCGTGTCGCCGGAAGACTCCGAACGCCTGCTGGTCCGGCCGCTGGAGCGCGAACTGCAGTCCCTGGAGGGGCTGAAGGAGATGAACGGCGTCGCCATGCAGAACGCGGCGATGATCTATCTCGAGTTCGAGGTGAACTTCAACAAAGACAAGGTGTTGCAGGACGTCCGCGCCAAGGTCGACATGGCCCGCGGCCGCTTCCCGCCCGATGCCGAGGAGCCCTTCATCCAGGAGGCCAACGTCAGCGACGATCCCTTCATCGGGATCATGCTGTTTGGTCAGGCGCCGGAACGCACCCTCTACCAGACCGCCCGCGAGCTTCAGGATCGCTACGAGGCTCTGCCCGGCGTGCTGCGCACCGAGCTGAGCGGCGGCCGTGAAGAGTTCATGGAGGTCACGATCGATCCGGCCCGGATGGAGGCGGCCAACGTCACCGCTCCGGAACTGGCCCAGGTCATCGCCCGCAACAACCAGCTGGTCCCGGCCGGCAACCTGCAGACCGACCAGGGCAAGTTCGCGGTCAAGGTCCCAGGGGTCGTCGAGAACCCGGAAGACATCCTCGCCCTGCCCATCAAGCGCAACGGCGACCGGCTGATCACCATCGGCGATATCGGCGAGGTCCGCAGGACCTTCAAGGAGCCGAGCCGCATCTCGCGCTTCAACGGCCAGCCCGCCTTCTCGATCGACGTGGTCAAGCGCTCCGGCGCCAACATCCTCGACTCGGTGACCGAGGTCCGCAAGATCACCGCCGAGGAACAGGCGCGCTGGAAGGCCGCTGGTCTGGAGACCATCCAGGTCGACTACACCTTCGACCGCAGCGAGTTCATCGAGCGCAGTCTGACCATCCTGGAAAGCGGGCTGATCATCGCCACCATCCTGGTGATGATCATCATCGTCGCCAGCCTGGGCGTGCGCCAGGGGCTGATGGTCGGCATGTCGATCCCGATCTGTTTCATGATCGGCTTCCTGCTGCTCAAGGCCTTCGGCCTGACCCTGAACCAGATGGTGATGTTCGGCCTGGTGCTGGCGGTGGGCATTCTCGTCGATGGCGGCATCGTCGTGGTCGAGTACGCCGACCGCAAGATGGCCGAGGGCATGGACCGGGCCAAGGCCTTCGCCCTCGCCGGCAAGCGCATGTTCTGGCCGGTCGTGAACGGCACCCTGACAACGCTCTGCGCCTTCATCCCGTTCCTGTTCTGGAACTCGATCCCCGGGAAGTTCATGAGCTTCCTGCCGATCACCCTGATGATCGTGCTCAGCGCCTCGATCTTCGTGGCCCTGATCTTCACCCCGGCGCTGGGCTCAGTGTTCGGCCGCAAGGCCGGCGTCGACGCCGAGCATCTGGCCGAGATCGAGAAGTCAGAGCGGGGCGACCCGCGTGAGATGAAGGGCTTCATGGGCTGGTACGCCCGGACCCTGTGGTGGGCCGGCCATCACCCGATCCGGGTCACCCTGGCGGCGGTCGGTATCGTCATCGGCATCTTCATCGCCTTCGCCTCGAAGGAACACCGCACCGAGTTCTTCCTCGACGAGGATCCCGAGTACGTCACGGTCTGGGTCAAGGCGCGCGGCAACCTGGCGGCCCCGGCCGCCGATCTGCTCGTGCAGCGCGTCGAGGACCGCCTGCGCGGAATCAAGGGCATCGACAGCATCTATGTCAGCTCCGGCCGCTTCACCGGCGGCGGAGGCTTCAACTCCCCGCCCAGCGACTCCGTCGGTCGCATCTCTGTCGACTTCCTCGACTTCGAGGGGCGCAAGGAGCTGGGCCTGCGCGGGAAGGATATCGAGGCCGAGATCCGCAAGCGCGTCGCCGACGTGCCCGGCGTCCTGGTCGAGGTGCGCCTGCCGCAGAACGGGCCGCCCCAGGGCAAGGACGTCCAGGTCGAACTGCGGGGCTCCAACCCCGCCGCCCTCGAGGCGGCCGCCGACCTGGTCAAGGCCCGCATGGCCGGCGACCGGCAACTGATCGAGCAGGAAGACAACCGCGCCTCGCCCGGCATCGAGTGGAACGTCAGCGTCGACCGCGAGGCCGCCGGCCGCTACGGCGTCGACGTGCTCAGTGTCGGCCAGGCCATCCAGTTCGTGACCGACGGCGTGCTGGTCGGCCGCTTCCGCCCCGACGACGCCGAGGACGAGCTCGACATCCGCCTGCGCTTCACCCCGGAAAGCCGTAACCTCGCCGCCTTCCAGAACCTCAAGATCAGCACGCCCATGGGCGCGGTGCCGGCCAGCTACCTGATCAAGCAAACGCCCGGCCAGCAGGTCACCTCGATCCAGCGTCGTGACGGGCAGCGGCTGGTGGTCATCCAGGCCAACGCCGCGCCTGACGTCGCCGCGAACGTGAAGATCGCCGAAATGAAGCAATGGCTGGAGAAGGCCCCGCTCGACCCCTCCGTGCGCTGGAAGTTCACCGGCGCGGACGAGGAAGGCGCCGAGGCGGCGGTGTTCTTCATGACCGCCATGGCGGCGGCCCTGTTCATGATGGGCATCATCCTGCTGTGGCAGTTCAACAGCTTCTACGGGATCTTCGTCACCCTCTCGGCGGTGATCCTGTCGACGGTGGGCGTGCTGCTGGGGGTGGTCGTCAACCTGTTCGGCACCTTCGAGTACATCTCGGTGCTGATGCTGGGGACCGGGATCGTGGCGCTGGCAGGGGTCGTGGTCGGCCACAACATCGTGCTGGTCGACACCTTCTACCAGCTGCGGCGACAGGGCTACGCCGCCGACGAGGCCGCCATGCGCGCGGCGGTCCAGCGCTTCCGGCCGGTCATGCTGACCACGGTGGTGACGGTCATCGGGCTGCTGCCGCTGATGTTCCAGCTGCACCCCAACTTCCGCGGGGCGCACATGGAGTACAAGGCGCCGGGCTCGGAATGGTGGGTCCAGCTGTCGGGCTCGGTGGTCTGGGGCCTCAGCTTCTCGACCCTGCTGACGCTGTTCATCACCCCGGCCGCCCTCGCGGCGCCGGGGACCCTGGCCCGCCGGTTCGAGAACATCTACGCCCTGCTGCGTCACGGCCAGCCCTGGAGCGACCGCCGCCGCCACGGCGACGCGGTGCGGCGGACAGACGATCTCGACACCGCCCTGCCCCGCGCGGAGGCGTAGCTCGGGACGGTTCCTTCTCCCCTTGCGGGAGAAGGTGGCGGCCGAAGGCCGACGGATGAGGGGTCAATCCGGGTTGCTGGACCAGGAGCAGCCCTTCGCCGGCGCAGCCCCCTCATCCGTCAGGCTCCGCCTGACACCTTCTCCCGCAAGGGGAGAAGGTGCGAGGCTACTTCCCGCGCGTCTGGCGCTTCCACAGGGCGGCGTACTCGCCGCCGGCGGCCAGCAGGTCGGCGTGGGCGCCGCGCTCGACGATGCGGCCCTTTTTCAGCACCAGGATCTCGTCGGCGTCGGCGATGGTCGACAGCCGGTGGGCGACCACCAGGGTCGTTCGGCCGCGCCGGGCCTTGCGCAGCGTCTGCTGAATCGCCGCCTCGGTGCGGGAGTCGAGCGCGCTGGTCGCCTCGTCGAGGATCAGCACCCGGGGGTCGGCCAGCAGGGCCCGGGCCAGGCCGACGCGCTGGCGCTCCCCGCCCGACAGCTTCAGGCCGCGCTCGCCGACCTTGGTCGCCAGCCCGTCGGGCAGCGAGCCGATGAAGCCCGACAGCTCCGCCGCCTCGGCCGCCGCCGCGACCTCTTCCGGCGCGGCGCCGGGCCGGCCAAAGGCGATGTTGGCCTCGAGCGTGTCGTTGAACAGCGCCACGTCCTGCGGCACCAGGGCCACCGCCCCGCGCAAGGTGGCCATCTTCAGGTCGCGCAGGTCGACGCCGTCGATGGTCACCCGCCCCTGCTGCGGGTCGATCATCCGCATGGCCAGCCGCACCATGGTGGTCTTGCCGGCGCCTGACGGTCCGACCAGGGCCACGGTGGAGCCCGGCGCGGCGACGAAGCCGACGTCGCCCAGCCCTTCGGAGCGGGCGTCGTGGCGATAGCTGACCCCCTCGAAGGCCACCGCCCCGCCCGCGCCCTCGGCGGCCGGCGGCAGGCCCACGGCGTCGGGCTTCTCGGCCACGTCCGGCGACTGGCGGCGCAGGTCGAACATGGCCTCCATGTCGATGAAGGACTGGCGGATTTCGCGATAGGCGAAGCCCAGGATGTTCAGCGGGCCATAGAGGTTGATCAGGATCAGGATCGCCGCGGTGACGTCCCCCGGACCAAGCCGGCCGGCCGCCGCCTCGAACCCGGCCATCACCGCCATGACCGCCAGCCCGACGCTCATGATCGCCGACTGTCCGACGTTCAGCAGGGTCAGGCTGTTAGTCGCTGTGACCTGCGCCTGGC
>JBIKTU010000141.1:0-5614 GCA_044347965.1 Caulobacter sp. | reverse complement strand
AACAGGGTCGCCGAACCGGATCATCTCCAGCCCGCCGGCGAAGAAGCGCAGCCGCGTCCCGCCCACGCCCTCGATGCCGAACAGGCCCTTGTCGTCGAGCGGCGTCAGTCGCCGTTCGGGCCTGCCGGCGCGGCTGAACCACAGGGATCCCTCGCGAAGCGTCACGGTCGCCTCGCCATAGCGCCCCGCCAGCTGTTCAAGCGCAGCACCCGAAAGGGTCACCGGCGCCAGGCGCGCCGCCACATCGGCGGATAGCCAGGCGTACTCGGCCTTCTCGACCGGTGAGCGCTGCGGATCCGACGCCAGTTTCGCCAGCGCCCGCTGCTGGGCCACGTCCAGGGCGCTGGCCGGCGCGGCTTCGATGTCCGGCCGGACGCCGACGGCCTCCCAGTTGCCCCCGCTGACAGGATGCACAGGCCGTCCCGCCGAAATGCTGAGCATGAAGCCCGGCGTGATCGGAACCAGATCGTTGTTGTTGGCCGCGCCGGCGGTTGTCTGACCGATCAGCTCGCCGAGCTTGAACTGCTGCACATGGTAGGCGAACTCCTCGGCCGCCGAGCCGCTGCCCCTGTCGGTCAGCACATAGAGCGGCCGGCCGATCAGCCGTTGTCCGGGCAGGTAGGCCAGCGCCCGCGACTGGACCGGCGTCTCCGACCCCCGCAGGAAGGTCAGCAGAAGCGCCTCGCCCTTCGTGAAGTAGCTGGTCAGGTACTGGACGGCCGCGCCACTGCCCCCGCCGTTCCCGCGCAGGTCGATGATGATGGCGTCACCGCCCGCGAGGAAACGCAGCGCATCCGCGTAGGCCTGGCCTGAGACGTCATCGACCCAGTGAAACAGGCCGATCTTCAGGTAGCGGATGTTGCCGCCGAGGATCTTCATCTCGGTCAGGCCATGATTATCTCGTCGAGCACGTTCAGCGAACAACGCATCAAGAGCGGCCCCGTCCTGGCCTGCCGGCGCGAGGCTGGCGGCGTACTGGGCCGGATCGACCACCAGGTACATATGCTTGTCGCCACTGGCGGCCGCGAGATCGGCGCTGACGGCCTCGACGAAGGCCGCGGGGCTGGCGAGATTGTAGCGTCCCGCCTTCTGGCCGGCGTTCAGCCGGTCAATGATCGCCTGTCGCCGTTCCGGGAACACATAGAGTTCGCGAACCTTGGCCCGGATGGCGTCGAGCGCGGCTGTCCGCTCGGCGGGGGAAAGGCTGGTCAGGGCCGCGGCGACGGGGCCGGGCTGCGGTTCCCGCGCAAGCAGCGGGGTGGTGGCGGCGCTGACGGCCAGGGCGGCCAGGGCGGCGGCGAGGTAACGTCCGGGTTTCATGGCGTTTTCCATTCAAAGCAGATCCTTGGCGCGGTCGCTGAGCGGCCGGCGATCCAGCGCCCGGGTCAGGGCGGCGAGTTCGCCGACAAGCGCGGGGGCGTCTTCGGCCAGAACGCGGGCGGTCGCCGCGTTTATGGCGTCCCACAGCGGTTGAAGCGTCGCGGCCGTGGCCTTGCCCGCCGCGGTGAGCGTCAGGACATGGCGACGACCGTCCGCCGGATCCGGCCGGGTCTGGATCAGGCTTTCCGCCTGCAGGGCCGAACGCACCTGGCTGACCGCCGCGTGGGTCACGCCAAGGCGCCGCGCCAGTTCGCCGACAGTCGCGGGCCCGTCTTCACACAGGGCGGAGAACACCGCGTACCAACGCGGCTCGAACCGCACACCGGCCTCCCGGTAGAGAACGATGATGTCGCGATCCAGCTGATCCAGCAGCCGTCGCAGGCGCGAGCCGAAGCCCTTGGTCGAGAGGTCCGTTGTGCTGATCATGAAAATCAGTAAGTGCTAACGGAATTACTTGTTCAAGGGGGCGTGGATTAAATCGCTGTCATCTCGGGTTATGGCGGCGGCGGCCCGTCAGGCGCTGCGCCGCATCGCCTTGCTGACGCGCCAGGCCATGAACAGGGCCGGGATGCAAAGCCCCGCCGCCACGGCGAACGGCGCGCCGGGGCCGAAGTTCATGAACAGCGGCGCGGCCATCAGGGGGCCGATGATCCGCGCAAGGGCGCCGGCGGCCGAGTTCAGGCCCATCATCTCGCCCTGGCGCTCGGGCGAGGCGGCCTTGGAGATGATGGCGGCGATGTTGGGGAAGGCCAGCGACTGGCCCAGCGCCACGGTGATCATCCCGACGATGGCCAGCTGCCAGGTGGGCACGAACGGCTGCAGCGCGAAGCCCGCGAAGATCAGCGACAGGCCGATCATCAAGGTGGTGGTCTCGCCGATCCGCCGGGCCAGGAAGCCGGTCAGGAAGCCCTGGGCGCTCGCCGCGGTGATGGCGATGGCGAAGAAGCAGAAGCCGATCTCGCGCGGGCCCCAGCCAAACCTCGCCTCGGCCCACAGGCCGAAGGTCGCCTCCATGCCCGCGAACCCGGCCATGGAGATCAGGGTCACGGTCAGGACCCGCCAGATGATCGGATGGGCCAGGGCGTCGTTCAGGCCGGCCAGCTGCGGCCGGCGCGGGGCGTCCTTGTGGCCATGCCGGGTCTCGCGCACGAACAGGGTGATGCCGATGCCCGCCGCCAGGGCCAGGGTGGCGGCGAAGAACAGCGGCGGCCGGAAGCCGGCGACGCCCTGGTCCGCGTGGGCCAGCAGGCCGCCGATCGTCGGACCCGTCATGAAGCCGAGCGAAAAGGCCGCGCCCATCAGGCCCAGCCGCCCGGCCCGCCGGTCGGGCGGAGTGACGTCGGCGATATAGCCCTGGATGGTCGAGATGTTGCCCGTCAGCACCCCGCCGGCCAGCCGGATCAGGCAGGCGACCCAGAGGTTGGGGGCGAAGGCCAGCAGCACATAGGTCAGGGCGTTGCCGAAGATGGTGATCATCAGCACCGGCCGCCGGCCGATACGGTCCGACAGCCGACCCCAGATCGGCTCGGCGAAGAAGTTCCCGACCGAGTAGGCCGCGAACAGCACGAACACCTGCCAGTCGGGCGCGCCGAACGACTTGGCGTAGAAGGGCAGCAGCGGAATGATCACCCCGAAGCCGGCGATGTTGATGAACACCACCGACAGCAGGACGTAGAGCGCCTTGCTGTCCCCCTTGTCCGGCGCGGCGGGGGCGGTCACGGGGGGCTGGTCTGACGCAGGCATGAGGGGAGGGGGTCTACGCCCGTCGACCGGCGGTGGCAAATCGGGGGTTGGAGGGGAGCCCCCGTCCCTCAATCCGGCGGGTTGTGCTTCAGCACGAAGGTCACCGAGGCCTGCAGCATGGCGATGCGCGTTGTCTCCCCTGACAGCCCGTGGTCCTCGCCGTCCAGGGTGAGCATCTCCACCGGCTTGCCGGCGGACCTGAGCGCCCGCTCCATCCGGCGGCTCTGCTCGATCTTCACCACGGTGTCGTCCTTGCCGTGGATCAGCAGGACCGGGGCGTCGGCGCGGGCGGCCAGCTTCGCCGGCGAGACAGCGTTCAGCTCAGCCACCCAGCCCGGCTGGTCGGCCCCCAGGAAGGCGCGCCAGTAGCGGACGCCGGCGTTGCGCGCCCCGCTTTCGGCCATCTCGGTCTCCAGCATGTAGACGGGGTCGGAGACGCCAGCGACCGACACCGCGCAGCGGTAGAGGCCGTTCTGAACGGTCACCCCGGCCAGGGCCGCGTAGCCGCCGTAGCTGGCCCCCACAATGCACGCGCGTCTGGAGTCCACGATCCCTGACTTCGCAAGCGCCTCGAGGCCGTCGCTGATGTCGGTCTGCATCCTGCGGCCCCACTGGCCGAAGCCGGCGTCGCGGAAGGCCTTGCCATAGCCGCTGGAGCCTCGGAAGTTTGGTTGGAACACAGCATAGCCGCGCGCGGCGAAGGCCTGGGCCCACCAGTGGAACCCCAGGTCGTCGAACCCTTCCGGCCCGCCGTGCGGCAGGACCACGACCGGCAAGCCCTTCGCCTCCCGCCCCGGCGGCAGGGTCACAATGCCTTCCATGGCCAGCCCGTCGGCGGCGATGTAGGCGAAGCGGCTGGTCTTCCCGACCTTCGACGGCGTCACACGGGGATAGGCGTCGCCCAGCGGGTCGGCCTTCAGGGCCTTCAGGTCGACCAGCCAGTAACTGCCGGAATCGTCGCCACCGTCGGTGTAGACCACCACCCGGTCCTGCGAGGCGGAGGCGGAGACGACCCACGGCCGCTTGCCGGCGAACGCCCGCGAGATCTTGTCGATCTGCGCCTGCCGCGCCGGGTCGATGTAGACGGTGCGCCGGTTGGCCCCGGTCACCGCGTAGCCGACAAGCAGTTTGCTGTCGCGATGGTACAGAGGACGGTGAAAGACATCGCCGGCGTCGGCCAGCGGCGGACCGAGTGTTCCGTCCGTCAGCGACAGCTCGCGAGCGTTGGGCGAACCATCCTCGCCCCACATCCCCAGCAGGATGGTGTCGCGCGACCGGCCAAGGCCATAGATGGTGACCTCGCCGAACGGCTCGACGCCCCGCGCCAGCACGGCGGCCGACTCACCGCGCGTCACCGCCCAGGCGCCGGTCCTGGCCTCGTACAAAGCCCGGGCGGCCACCTCGGCTCCGTCGACCACCCAGCCGAAGATGTCTGGCCGGCCCTGGTCGACCAGGGCGACGTCGCCGGTCTCCAGGTCGATGCGGAACAGGTCGGGGCTGTAGTCGACGAACTCCACGTCGCCGGCCACCATGCGTCGAGTATGTTCGAGGGTAGAGAAATAGGCGTAGTCCCGGCCGCTGATCCGGGCGGTCCCGTACTGGCCCATGATCACGTCCCAGCTCTTGGTCGCCCGGCCGAAGATCGGCGTGGTCTTGCGGGTCTCCACGTCGAGCACAAAGCCGGCGGTGTACTCGGACGCCGTGAAGTCCACCGACAGCCGGCGAGGTTCGCTGATCAGGAAGATGACGAACCGCTCGCCGCCCCAGTAGACGCCGCGCAGCTTCTTGTCGGCCAGCGGCACCACTGCGAGCGGCTGACCGGCGACGGTGCGCACGAAAAGCTTGCGGCCCTCCGCGTCGCTGGCCACGAAGGCCAGCCGTTCGCCCGACGGCGAGATGTCGACATGGCCCATTGCCGGCAACCGGCCGTAGGCCTCGACCGGCGGCGGCTCCGGCGGCCCCGCCAGGGCTGTCGAAGGCCAGCCGAGCGCCAACCCGGCGAGCAGCGCGCACACCGACGCGATCCTGAACATCCCCACCCCGCCGCTTCCCTGTTTTCCTGGAGGATGACGAGCAATCGCTCAGGTCGTCAAGCCGCGGGGGTGTCAACTTTTGCGACAGGGGGGAAGGGAGAAGGGACGAAACGGGGGAGCTTAACAGGGATCCCAACTCTTCTTCGACATGCAACTAATCGAATATCGATAACGAGTATGTGGCCCGGTTTCTCCCGGTTCTCGGTGGCCCGGTTTCCCGTCTAGCGAGACCGCCGCACCGTGACCCTGTCATTGTTCACGACAATGGCGTCGGCTTTGCCATCTCCGGTGACGTCGGCGAACAGGGTGTCCCGGCTCCCGTAGTAGGGGCCGTACGTCCAGTCCTCGTTGCCGCTGAAGGCTGAACGCGTCGAGCGCCGCACCGTGACGGTGTCATTGTTGACAACGATGGCGTCGGCCCGGCGATCGCCCGTCACGTCAGCGAAGTACGTGCCGCG
>JBIKTU010000140.1:0-5631 GCA_044347965.1 Caulobacter sp. | reverse complement strand
ACCGGCCGCGCCTTCCGCCGCCGCGTCCGTGGCCAGCGTCCGGGCGTGGTCGGTGCGCAGCGCGCCGACGCCGACGATCACCGGCGTGTCTGTCAGGGTCTCCACCGCGATGGCGGTCGCCCGCCGCCGCTCGTCGCGGTCGAGGAACATGTAGGTCCCGGTGCTCCCCAGCAGACCGACGGTGTCCGCGCCGCCATCGGCGATGTGCTGCAGGATAGAGCGCAGGTCGGCTTCGATGACCTGCCCGGCAGGCGTCGCGGGCGTGATAGGGAAGGCCGAGAGACCGGCGAAGAGAGTCATGCTTATTCCTCCGACGAGCGGTGCATACAGCCCCGCGCCGGGCGGCGGCTCAAGTCATGTTCCGCTTCGGATTGTGTCCGGAGGCCGTGCGTTTCGCCGTCACCCTCGCGCTCGTCGCGAGGATGATGCGGGCGTCGGCGTCAGGGACAGTTCAAGATGTCCCTTGGGACACCTTAAACTGTCCCCTCAGCGACTAGGCCATCTTCCCCGGCACCACCGGGTGCGAGCTCGACAGGCCGCCGTCGACCGCGATGGCCTGGCCGTTGACGTAGCTGGCCTCGTCCGACGCCAGGAACAGCGCCACCTGGGCGATCTCTTCCGGAACGGCGCCCCGACGCAGCGGGTTGAGCTGGCCGATCTTGCCCTCGGTGCCGCGCTCGCGGGCGCGGTCGAAGACGATCTGGGTCATGCCGGTCTCGGTCAGGCCCGGGCAGATGGCGTTGATGCGCACGCCGGTGCCGGCCAGCTGGTTGGCGGCGGTCTGGACGATGCTGATCACCCCGGCCTTGGAGGCGCTGTAGGGCATGCCGCCCGCGCCCGAGCGGATGCCGGCGACGCTGGCGGTGCAGATGATCGAGCCCTTGCCGTTGGCGACCATCAGCCGCGCGGCGGCCTGGACGGCCAGGAAGACGCCGACGGTGTTGATGCGCAGCACCTCGTTCCAGTGCTCGGCCGTCAGCTCGAACAGGCCGGGCAGGCCGCCGGACACGCCGGCGTTGGCGAACATGACATCGACCCCGCCCAGCATCTCGGCCGCCTCGATGGCCTTGTTGATCACGTCCGGAGTGGCGACGTCGCCGACAATGGCCACGCCCCGGCCGCCGGCCGCGGTGACCATGTCCAGCGTCTCGTTGACCTTGTCGGACACATCGGCCAGCACGACCGTCGCGCCCGCCGCGCTGAACAGTTTCGCCGCCGCCCGGCCGATGCCGCTGGCCGCGCCGGTGATGATCGCGGTCTTGCCTTCGAGACTGGCCATGGTTCGCTTCCCCTGCGTTATCATTCAAACGACTGTTTGACACGGCGGGCGGGGGCTTGGCTAGCCGTGCTTGTGCCGGAAAGGCCCTCGCTTTAGGTTCGCCCCCTCTCAGGGGCGGCCCCGTCAGGCGATTCATGGTCCAGCATTATCTCGAGTTCGAACGGCCCATCGCCGAGCTGGAAGGCAAGATCGAGGAGCTGTCGCGGCTCTCCGACACCGCCGGGGCCGGATCGTTCGACAGCGAGATAGACGCTCTTCGCACGCGCCTGGGCCAGCTGCGCCGCGAGTCCTACGCCGCCCTGACGCCCTGGCAGAAGGCCCAGGTGGCCCGCCATCCCGAGCGGCCCCACTTCGTCGACTACCTCGCGGGCCTGATCGACGAGTTCGTCGAGCTGCGCGGCGACCGCAAGTTCGCCGACGACCAGGCGATCATGGGCGGTCTCGGCCGCTTCCGGGGCATGCCCGTGGTCGTGATCGGCCAGGAGAAGGGCCACGACACCACCACCCGGCTGAAGCACAACTTCGGCATGGCCCGGCCCGAGGGCTACCGCAAGGCCGTGCGCCTGATGGACATGGCCGAGCAGTTCAACCTGCCGGTGCTGACCTTCGTCGACACCGCCGGCGCCTATCCGGGCCTGGGCGCCGAGGAGCGCGGCCAGGCCGAGGCCATCGCCCGGGGCACCGAGCGCTGCCTGACCCTCAAGGTGCCGATGATCGCCACGGTCACCGGCGAGGGCATGAGCGGCGGCGCCATCGGCATCGCCGCCGGCAACAAGGTGCTGATCCTCGAGCACGGCATCTATTCGGTGATCAGCCCGGAGGGCGCGGCCTCGATCCTTTGGCGCGACGGCGCCCGGGCCAAGGACGCGGCCGAGCAGATGCACATCACCGCCCAGGACCTGATCAAGACCGGCGTGGTCGACCGCATCATCGACGAGCCGGCCGGCGGCGCCCACTCCGATCCGGAGACCTGCGTGCGGGCCGTCGGAGACGCCATCGAGGAAGAGCTCAAGGCGTTGTCGGAGATGACCGCAGAGCAGCTGTTGCGGCAGCGCGCCGACCGCTACTACGCCATCGGGCGTCAGGGCCTGTCCTGACTGTAGATCGCCGTTGCCGGCGCCATCGAGGGGAGGCGGAATTGCTGCAGGGAATGATTGGCCGCAGGCCCGGCCGTCCGGGCGCAAGGGCGACCCTGGTCGTCGCGTCGATCGCCGCTCTCATCGCCATGCCGGCCTCGGCGGCGGACCCGGCGGCGGTCAAGGCGCGCTACACGCCTGCCTTCAGCGCCTGCCTGGCCACTGAAGAGAACCAGACGACGCTCGGCATGATCGAATGCATGAACGCCGAAATGGCGGTGCAGGACGCCGCCCTCAACGCCGCGTACCGCACCCTGATCGCCGACATGACGCCGGATCAGAAGGTCGGGCTGCGAAAGGCCCAGCGAGCCTGGATCGCCTTCCGCGACGCTGACTGCAGCGCGCGCTACAGCCGTGACTGGGGCACGTTCTCGAGCCTCACCTCCAACATGTGCATGGTGCAGCGGACGGTCGAACGCACGCTCGAACTGCAGGCCTTTGTTCCGGACCTGTCCGCCCCGGCCGAGAGCGAGGATCCGCCCGGAACGGTCGGAACTGTTCCCTGACGGCCGGGAAACCGCTCGCACGGCGCCGGATCGACGGCCCCCGGCTGCCTTAACGGTTGAATCAGGGACCTGCGGTTAACCTGAATCCCGGGGCAGGAGCAGGGCGTGCCGGATAGCATCGAACCGGTTGAGCGGAAGAGCGCGGGGGCGCCGAACCTCAACCCGAACACCGTCTTCAATCTGTCCAAGGCCACGGTCATGGTCGTGGACGACGAACCGTTCTCGCTGCGGCTCACCGCCCAGACCCTGCTCGGTTTCGGCGTGGTCACCCGCCACCAGTGCGCGTCCTTCGACGAGGCTTCCGCCCTGCTCAGGAGCCATCCGGTCGATCTGCTGATCGTCGACGCCGAGATGCCGGGCCGGGACGGCTACGATCTGGTCAACTGGCTGCGGCGGTCGGGCTTCGACAACGCCTGGACGCCGGTGCTGATGATCTCGGGCCATACGCCGGTGTCCAAGGTGGCCAAGGCGCGCGACTGCGGCGCCAACTTCATTGTCGCCCGGCCGCTGACCGCCACCCTGCTGCTGGATCGCATCCTGTGGGTCGCCAAGGACCTGCGCGGCATGCTGGAGACGCCGACCTACGCGGGCCCCGATCGCCGCTTCCGTGAGCTCGGTCCGCCGGAGGGCGTGCCCGAGCGACGCCACGACCCCTTGAGCCGGGGCAAGATCAACCTGTCCAACGAAGGAAACTCGGCCGCATGAGCGTCACCTGGGTCATGCGGCGTTCGCGCCTGTCGAAACTGGTCAACCAGCCCGGCGGCGTCACCGTCAGCAAGGCGCTGGCCGAAGCGGCCGTCCAGACCGAGGAGTTCCGGGCCGAGGCCATGGTCGTGGTGGCAGAGGCGCTGGACGAGCTGGACGCGGTCGTCGCCGCGCCGCCGGCCGCCGACGGGCTGCAGGGCTGGCTGGAGCGGATCTACTTCCTGGCCACCCGCATCTCCGACACCGCCGGACCCTTCGGGTACGAGGACCTCTGCGCCGCCGCCTTCAGCCTGTGCGAACTGGCCGACCGCCAGCAGCGCGGCCGCGCGCTGGATCTGCCGCCGCTGAAGGTCCATGCGGCCTCCCTGCGGCTGCTGCTGGCCGGCGACCAGCCGCCGGCGGCGCGAAAGGCCGTGCTGGCCGGGCTTTCCCAGGTGGTGGAACGCGCCCGCAAGCCCGTCGACTGACGCCGGAAACGCGGCGCTTGCCTGACGTCGGGTGACGTGGCTGACTGTCTTCCAAACAATTGTTCGGGAGAGACACCATGGCCATCAAGACCCGCTTCACGGAGATGTTCGGGGTCGAGCATCCCATCGCCCAGGGCGGCATGCAGTGGGTCGGCAAGGCCGAGCTGGTCTCCGCCGTGGCCAACGCCGGCGCGCTCGGTTTCCTCACGGCCCTGACCCAGCCCACGCCGGAAGACCTCGCGAAGGAAATCCAGCGCACCAAGGACCTGACCGACAAGCCGTTCGGCGTGAACCTGACCATCTTGCCGGCCATCAAGCCGCCGCCCTACGCCGAGTACCGCGCCGCGATCATCGAGGCGGGGATCAAGATCGTCGAGACCGCCGGCTACAAGCCGCAGGAGCATGTCGACGACTTCAAGAAGCACGGCATCAAGATCATCCACAAATGCACCGCCGTCCGTCACGCCCTGTCGGCGGAGCGGATGGGCGTGGACGCCATCTCCATCGACGGCTTCGAATGCGCAGGCCACCCGGGCGAGGATGACATCCCCGGCCTGATCCTGATCGCCGCCGCCGCCGACAAGGTGAAGATCCCGATGCTGGCCTCCGGCGGCATCGCCGACGCGCGCGGTCTGGTCGCGGCCCTGGCGCTGGGCGCCGACGGCGTCAACATGGGCACACGCTTCTGCGTCACCCAGGAGGCCCCGATCCCGCTGTCGTTCAAGGAACAGATGGTCGCCAACGACGAGCGCCAGACCGACCTGATCTTCCGCACCCTGCACAACACCGCCCGGGTCATGCGCAACGAGGTCAGCCAGGCCGTGGTCGAGATCGAGCGTCGCGGCGGCGCCAAGTTCGAGGACGTCCAGCATCTGGTCGCCGGCACCCGGGGCCGCGACGCCCTCGCCAACGGCGACACCCAGGGCGGCATCTGGTCGGCCGGCATGGTCCAGGGCCTGATCCACGACATCCCGACCACCAAGGACCTCGTCGACCGCATCATCAGCGAGGCCGAGGACCTCATCCGCGGTCGCCTGGCGGGCATGGTCAGCAGCCCCGCGCGCGTCGCTGCGGAGTAGATCCGCACACGGATCGCGGCGCCGGCTAGCCTGGGAGGCTAGCCGGCCGGTCGCTTTGACATCGCCGGGAAAATCTCCGAAACCCTCGGCGTGGCGTCCATGTGGGGCGCAACGGGGGGCATAACTCATGCGTAAAGTTCTGGCGCCGCTGCTGTGCCTTTCCATGGCCGCCTGCGCGACGGTCGAACCTGTTCCGGCCGCGCGGCCGCTGTCCCAGGCCAGCATCGCGACAATGGGGCCGACGAAGCTCAGCGTTACGGGCAACGAGACCGGCGTCGCCAAGGCCTGGTTCTTCACCGAGGTCAACGGCGGCGGCGCGGGCATGGTCGGCGTGATCGCCGGCGCCATCGCCGCCGCGATCATCAATGCCGCCCCCTCGGCCCGCGCCCACAAGCAGGCCAACGAGGTCGCCGAGGTCCAGACGGTCGAGACCCTGAACACCGGCATGGTCGCCGAACT
>JBIKTU010000138.1:0-5634 GCA_044347965.1 Caulobacter sp. | reverse complement strand
TCAGCGCGACAAGGTCGCGCTCGACGGCCGCAGTCGCCTTGGCCTCCTCGGCCAGCTCGAAAAGGGCCCGCGCGTAGCGCTGCCCCACGTCCGTCACCCTGATGTCGTCAGCCACTTGAATCCAACCGTCCGGTGCGTCGCGCGCCGCGTCCCGGAAGTGCGTTCCCGGCGCGGCGCTAAAGTCTTGAAAGTGCTTGGAAAAGCACATGTGCCAGCGGGCCGTACAAGTCCACCGGCCCTAAGCCGCGCGCCTGATAGCATGCGTTCTGTTGCATCGCAACGGCGGCAGGCGACCAGAAATCAGCCTTCCCCTACGTCTCCCGCACACGGAAGACCCCCGAAGCGCTCGCTGCGCGGCGGCCATCGGCCAGCACCGCCTCGCCGTGCACGAAAATCAGGCTGCGAGTCGCACGGTCCACACGGGCGGCGATTGTGGTTGTCGAAACATCGCCGCCCGACCCGTAGTCGAGGGTGAAGGAGACGGGCGCGACGCGGCGACCGTCGCCGCCGGCGGCGACGGCCAGCGCCCGTTCGAGAAGGCCGGCCAGGGAAGGACTGTCAGTCATGGCGGGCTCCTTAAGGCCATCCGCCCGAAAAAGAAAAGGGCGGCGGTTCGTTGACCGCCGCCCTTGCACAACTGGCGAGTTGCTCGAGGAAACACCGGGCAAGTACGCGCCCAGGATACTGTCGGCCGTCTCTCTTAGGAGGCGGCGGCGTTGCAGGACGCCAGATCGTCGCCTTCGATGGCGCGATCGGCGTTGGAGAAGGCGGTCAGCGCGCCGACCTTTTTCACCAGGGCCTTGCAGCCCGGGACGGTGACGGCGCGGGTCGGCGCGGCCAGCGAGACGCAGGTGGAGCCTTCGCAGTTGAAGACGGCGCCGGCGACGACGATCTTGGTCTTGGCGGCGACGGGGGCCTTGAGGGTGGCGGTGGCGACGGCCCGGCCATCAGCCTGGGCGACGCCGGCGAAGGACAGGGACAGGACGGCGACAGCCGCCAGCATACGGAGTTTCATTTTGCGCTCTCCGGCGAGTTTCGGGGTGGAGTTTTATGGTCTTGGATCGGGTACTTGACGCGCCGTGCTCGCCCCGTGTTTCCGACCCCCGGTATCCCCACCGGCGCCGCACGACGAACTTAGCAATGCTTAGATACCAGCGATAACCCAGGGCGCGCAAGCGCTATCTTCACAGTGTTCAGATATTTCGCGAATCGGTCTCATTTCCGAAGCATGCTGTTCAGGCGCTCACGCGCGGCGGAATGCGCCTCGCGGTCCTCGACAAGATCCATCGACCGCAAGCCCTTCCGGCCCCTGCCGCGGTCGTCGCCCGGCAGCCAGAAGGTGTCTGTGGTGTCCTTGCGCAGCAACGACCAGGCGACCGCGGCGAACAGCGTTCCTGTCCCGGCGGCGGCCATCACCGGCCAGATCCCGTGCACCCCGGTGAAGGTGATGTAGTCGAGGACCTCCACCACGGCCTCCTCGTTGGGCGCGCCCTGCACCAGGCGGCCGACGAAGACGAGGACCAGGTGCAGCGCGCCCGACACCGACAGCCCGATCGCGAACGCGAACAGCCGGGGCTGTATGTACAGACCCGCAGCGGCTCCCAGAATGGCGGCGGCGACGATCAGGATCATGACGCCAGCATACACCCCAGCCTGTGAACACAAGGTTCCCGACACCTTAACGTCGGGTCACGGTTGCCGCACACGTAAGCAGGGGCATACTGGCCGCCAACCACAAGAACCACAAAGGAGGCGCGCCATGGATTTCGCCCTGCCACAGGCTCTCGTCGACTACCTCGCCGAGCTCGACCAGTTCATCGAAGACAAGATCATGCCGCTGCAGCGGCAGGACGATAACGACCGGTTCTTCGACCACCGGCGCGAGCACGCCCGCACCGACTGGGACAACAACGGCCTGCCGCGCCACGAGTGGGAAGAGCTGCTGGCCAAGGCCCGCAAGCTGGCCGACGAGGCCGGCCACTACCGTTTCGCCTGGCCGAAGGAAATGGGTGGCAAGGACGGCAGTCAGCTCTGGATGGCGGTGATCCGGGAACACCTGGCCGCCAAGGGCCTGGGCCTGTTCAACGACCTGCAGAACGAGCACTCGATCGTCGGCAACAACCCGTTCGTGCTGATGTTCAAGGAATTCGCCACGCCCGAGCAGGTGGCCCGCGACGGCGACAAGCTGTTGCACGGGACCATGCGGGCGGCTTTCGGCCTGACCGAGCCCAACCACGGCAGCGACGCCACCTTCATGGAGACCACGGGCGTTCCCGAGGTGAAGGACGGCAAGCCCGGCTGGCGCATCAAGGGCGAGAAGATGTGGACCACCGGCATGCACGTGGTCACCCATGTCATGGTCTTCGCCCGCACCAGCGGCAAGGACGGCGACGCGCTCGGCATCACCTGCTTCCTTGTCCCCCGCGATCTGATCAAGATCGAGGAGTGGATGTGGACGTTCAACATGCCCACGGACCATCCGCGGATCTCGTTCGACTGCTGGATTCCCGAGGACAGCTACTGGGGCCAGATCGACCGCGGCCTTGGCCTCGGGCAGTCCTTCGTGCACCAGAACCGCATTCGCCAGGCGGCCAGCTCGCTGGGCGCGGCCGTCTACTGCATAGAAGAGAGTGTGAAGTACGCCCGCATGCGCAAGCCGTTCGGCAAGGCGCTGAGCGACAACCAGGCGATCCAGTTCCCGCTCGTCGAGCTGCACGCCCAGGCCGAGATGCTGCGCCTGCTGATCCGCCAGACGGCCTGGCAGATGGACACGATGGACCACAAGACCATCGAGCGCGAGATCTCCGACAAGGTGTCGATCTGCAACTACTGGGGCAACCGCCTTTGCTGCGAGGCCGCCGACCGCGCCATGCAGGTGCATGGCGGCATGGGTTATTCGCGGCACAAGGCCTTCGAACACATCTATCGCCACCACCGCCGCTACCGGATCACCGAAGGGTCGGAAGAGATCCAGCAGCGCAAGGTCGCGGCCTTCCTGTTCGGCTACCTCGGTCCGCGCCGGAAAGAGTTCCAGGCCCTGGAAGCCGAATGGGCCGAAGGCCGCGCCGCCGGCAAGAACGACCGCGTTCTGGGAATGTAGAGCCGGCTTGCTCCCCCCCTTCATGGGGAGGGAGGTCGGCGCAGCCGACCGGGTGGGGAATGGTGACGCCAGTCTTCTCGCGTGGTGAGTAGCGTCCTGTTTGCCCCACCCTGACCCACTGCGCGGGTCTGTCCCTCCCCATGAAGGGGAGGGAGGTCCCAAACCACTGTTCGAAAAATCGACGCCCCTGTTCTTCTCAGCGGCGGACGCCGGGGCCATATGTCCTGTCGCGGCTAATCGATGGCCGCCACAAGGGGCCATCCATGAACGCGATCTCCCGCTTCCTCCGACTGGCGCCGGCGCTTGCCGTCGCCGCCGTTCTCGCCGGCTGCGGCATCAATACCATCCCGACCCAGGACGAGGCCGTGAAGGCCCAGTGGGCCGAGGTGCAGAACCAGTACCAGCGCCGCGCCGACCTGATCCCCAACCTGGTCAACACCGTGAAGGGCTACGCGGCCCAGGAGAAGGACGTCCTGACCGCCGTCACCGAGGCGCGGGCGTCCGCGACCCAGGTGCGGGTCGACGCCTCGACCATCACCGACCCGGCGCAGTTCGCCCAGTTCCAGCAATCCCAGGACCGCCTGTCGGGCGTGCTCGGCCGGCTGATGATGATCCAGGAGAACTATCCGGACCTGAAGTCGAACCAGAACTTCATGGCCCTGCAGAGCCAGCTCGAGGGCACCGAGAACCGCATCGCCATCGCCCGCCGCGACTACAACCAGTCGGCCCAGACCTACAACACCACCCTGCGCACCTTCCCGCAGGTGATCTGGGCCAACACGATGTACAGCAGCCAGAAGCCGGCCCAGTTGTTCCAGGCCGCCGCCTCGGCCCAGGCGGCCCCGACCGTCAGCTTCGACGCGGCCCCGCCGGCGTCGGCCCCGGCCGCCCCGGCGCCGACGACCGCTCCGGCGGCGAAGCAGTAGACGCATGACCCTTCTCCGAGCGTCCCGGCGCGGGCCGGGACCCATGGCTTCGCGCGAGAGATCGTGGTGGGCCCCGGCCTTCGCCGGGGCGCTCGGGGCAATACTGCTCCTCACGATAGCCCTGCCCGCCCTCGCCGCCCCGACCTTCCCCAAGCTTTCCGGCCGGGTCGTGGACGAGGCCAATCTGCTGTCGCCGGCCACCGAAGCGGCCCTGACGCAGAAGCTTGAGGCGCTGGAGACCACGACCGGCCGCCAGGTCGTCGTGGCCACCCTGCCCTCGCTGCAGGGGCTGGAGATCGAGGAATACGGCTATCAGCTCGGCCGGGCCTGGAAGCTCGGCGGCGAGAAGACGGACGACGGCGCGGTGCTGATTGTGGCGCCCAACGAACGCAAGGTGCGGATCGAGGTCGGCTATGGTCTGGAGCCGGTGCTGACCGACGCCCTGTCCAGCGTCATCATCCAGTCCGCCATCCTGCCGAAGTTCAAGGCCGGCGACATGGAGGGCGGCGTGGTCGCGGGGGCCGACGCCCTGATCCAGCAGCTCAGCCTGCCGGACGAGGTCGCCAAGGCCCAGGTGGCCCAGGCGGCCGAACAGCCGCGCGCCGAGGGTCCGCCCAGGTGGATCCTGGTGCTGCTGGTCTTCGGCTTCGTGTTCATGCTGATCAACATGATGCGCGCCGGACGCGGCAGCCGTCGGGCGATGCGCGGAAGCGACGGTCGTCGCCGTCGGCGCTACGATGACGATGACAACCTGGCCCCGCTGATCATCGGCGGCATCCTGGGCCACATGCTCGGGGGCGGCGGAGGCGGTGGTGGCTGGTCGGGCGGCGGCGGCGGGTTCTCCGGCGGCGGTGGATCGTTCGGCGGCGGCGGCGCCTCGGGAGGCTGGTAGGATGCCCATGCGAATGACACAGGCCGCCCAGCAGCGGATCGCCGACGCGGTCGCGGCCGCCGAGGCGACCACGGCCGGCGAGATCTACTGCGTCCTGGCCCCGGCGGTCTCGGACTACCGCGAGACGCCGCTGGCCTGGGCGGCCGGCGCGGCGCTGGTGCTGCCGGCCCTGGCCCTGCTGCTCGGGTTCGAGCCGCAGATGCTGGTGGGGATGTTCGGCGGCTGGACCACGGGCCACGCCCCGACCGGCCAGACCATCTTCACCGCCCTGGCCATCTATGTCGGCCTGCAGGCGGCGGTGTTCGTGCTCGCGGCGCTGGTCGTCTCGATCCCGCCGATCCGCCGGGCCCTGACGCCGGCCTCGCTGAAGGCCGAGCGGGTTCACCGCGCGGCCATGCAACAGTTCCTCGGCCACGGCCTGCACGCCACCCGCGAGCGGACCGGCATCCTGCTGTTCGCCTCGCTGGCCGAGCACCGGGCCGAGGTGATCGCCGACGAGGGCATCTACAGCGTCGCGCCCAACGCGGTGTGGGACGAGGTCGTCAGCCTGCTGATCGCCGGCCTCAAGCGCCGCGACATCCCCGGCGGGTTCGAGGCGGCGGTGAAACGCTGCGGCGAGATCCTGGCCGAACACGTGCCGCCCCGCGCCGACAATCCCAACGAACTGGCTGACCGCCTGGTGATCCTGCCGACGCCGGGCCGGGGATGATCCCCTG
>JBIKTU010000139.1:0-5634 GCA_044347965.1 Caulobacter sp. | reverse complement strand
ACCTGGGCGACCCGGCGGCGGCGGTGGCCGAGGCCTGCCGCCTGGTGGCGCCCGCCGGCCGTCTGCTGATCGTCGACTTCGCGCCGCATACGCTGGAGTTCCTGCGCGAACAGCACCAGCACAGGCGGCTAGGCTTCTCCGACGATGAGATAGGCCGCTGGTTAAGCACCGGCGGGCTTGTCTCCGATCAAACCCTGACCCTGCCCTCGACTGTCGAGCGGGGCCTGACCGTGAAGATCTGGACGGCGCGCCGTCCGGCCGTTGCTGAAAGGAATGCCGCATGAGTCCGCCGACCGCCCTTGGACCCGTGGCCCGCGCCGGCGGCCGTACCGGCGGCGTCAGCGTCTCCTTCGAGTTCTCCCCGCCCAAGACGCCCGAGGCCGAGGAAAGCCTCTGGACCTGCATCCGCCGGCTTGAACCGCTGAACCCGTCGTTCGTGTCCGTGACCTACGGCGCCGGCGGGTCGACGCGTGAGCGCACCCACCGGACCGTCAAGCGCATGCTGGACGAGACCACGCTGAAGCCGGCCGCTCACCTGACCTGCGTCGGCGCCTGCCGCGAAGAGGTCGACGAGGTGGTGCGGGACTACTGGGAAAGCGGCATCCGCCACATCGTGGCCCTGCGCGGCGACCCGCCCGGCGCGATCGGCGGCGCCTATGTTCCGCATGCGGACGGATACGCCAACGCCACCGAACTGACCCGCGGCATTCGCGCCGTGGCCCCCTTCGAGGTGTCCGTGGGCCTCTACCCGCAGGTCCATCCCGAGAGCCCGGGCATCGACCACGACATCGATGTGCTCAAGGCCAAGATCGACGCCGGCGCGACGCGGGCCATCACCCAGTTCTTCTTCGATACCGACACCTTCCTGCGGTTCATGGAACGGGTGCGCAAGGCGGGCGTGACCATCCCGATCTCGCCGGGGATCATGCCGGTGTCCAACTTCAAGGGCCTTCAGCGCATGGCCGATCCGTGCGGCATTCCGCTGCCGGGCTGGCTGGGCAACCTGTTCGAGGGGCTGGACAACGATCCCGAGACCCGTCGCCTTATCGCCTGCTCCATCGCGGCCGAAACCTGCGCCAAGCTGGCGGAGGAGGGCTTCAGCGACTTCCACTTCTACACCCTGAACCGCGCCGATCTCGTCTACGCGATCTGCCGCGTGCTGGGCGTCCGCGAGGTCCCGCCCGCGCCGAAGGAGGCCGCGGCATGAAGGTTCGCGACACCCTCCTGGGAGTCGCTGTCGCGGTGACGGCGGCAACCGCCGCCGCCCAGGGGATGCCGACGTCATGGGTCCAGCCCGCCGATCCCTTCCACCTTGCCGATAATCTTTACTACGTCGGCAGCTCCGGCCTGTCCTCCTGGCTGATCACTACGCCGGAAGGTCACATCCTGATCGACGCGCCGATGGCGCAGAACGTCGACCTCATCGAGGGCAACATCCGCAAGCTCGGCTTCCGGATAGAGGATGTGAAGGTTCTGCTCGCCAGCCACGCCCATTTCGACCATGTCGCCGGTCTGGCGCGGATCAAGGCCGACACCGGCGCGATGCTGGCCGCCAGCGACGGGGACCGCGAGGCGTTGGAAAAAGGGATCTATCCCGGGTCGGAGGACGTGGCCTATCTGCGCTTTGACCCGGTAAAGGTCGACCGCGTACTGCGTGACGGTGACACGGTCAGCCTTGGCGGCGTTACCCTGACGGCGCATGTCACCCCAGGGCACAGTCCCGGCTGCACCACCTGGACCTTCCCGCTGAAAGTCGACGGCCAGGTTCGGCAGGCGCTCTACTACTGTTCCACCACCGTGGCCGCGAACCGGTTGGCGCCTCGGCCGCAGTATCCCGGCATCGTCGCCGACTACAGGGCCAGCCTGGCCCGACTGGGCGCCATGAAGGCCGATGTCTTCCTGGCCCCGCATAACGAACAGTTCGACCTCGACGCCAAGCGCGCAGAACTGAAATCCGGCAAGCCAAATCCGTTTGTCGACCCAACCGAGCTCGGCCGGACGGTCGCGGCCCAGAAGGCCGCCTTCGAAAAGGCCTGCGCGAAACAGGGATGCCCGTGATGACCCGCCTTGATCGCATTCAAGCCCTTCACCGGATCGCGCGCGAGCGGATCCTGATCCTCGACGGCTCGTGGGGCGTGATGATCCAGCGGCGCGGCCTGACGGAAGAGGATTTCCGGGGCGAGCGCTTCGCCGATCATGCGGTGCAGATGAAGGGCAACAACGACATCCTCTGCCTGACCCGGCCGGATATCGTCACCGACCTGCACGACGCCTACTACGGCGCCGGCGCCGACATCAGCGAGACCAACACCTTCAGCGCCACGACCATCGCCCAGCGCGACTATCACGCCGAGGGCGCGGCCTATGACATCAACCTCCAGGGCGCCCGGCTGGCCCGCGAGGCGGCCGACCGCTGGACGGCGAAGGAGCCGCACAAGCCGCGCTTCGCCGCCGGGGCGCTGGGCCCGCTGAACGTCATGCTGTCGATGTCCTCGGACGTGAACGATCCCGGCGCCCGCACCGTGACGTTCGATCAGGTCTACGACGCCTACCGCGAGCAGGTGAGGGGACTCTACGAGGGCGGGGTCGACCTGTTCCTGATCGAGACCATCACCGACACCCTGAACTGCAAGGCCGCCCTGAAGGCCATCCTCGACCTGCGCGACGAGGAGGGCCACGACGCGCTGCCGATCTGGATCAGCGGCACCATCACCGACCGTTCCGGCCGCACCCTTTCGGGCCAGACGGTCGAGGCCTTCTGGAACAGCGTCAAGCACGTGAAGCCGTTCGCCATCGGCCTGAACTGCGCGCTGGGCGCCGACCTGATGCGGCCGCATATCGCCGAGCTTTCGCGCATCGCCGACACCCTGGTCGCGGCCTATCCCAACGCCGGCCTGCCCAACGCCATGGGCCAGTACGACGAGGAGCCGCACCAGACCGCCCATGAGCTGCATGAGTGGGCGAAGGACGGCATCGTCAACATCCTCGGCGGCTGCTGCGGCACGACGCCGGACCACATCCGCCACGTGGCCGACGAGGTCGCGGGCGTGACGCCGCGCCAGATCCCTGAACGGCCCAGGGCCATGCGGCTGGCCGGGCTGGAACCGTTCGAGCTGGTCTGAGATGGCGCTTGCACTCTCCCCCATCGAGGCTGAACAGATCCGGGATCTGCGCGCGCGGCTCAACCGTGTTCCTGCCGGATCGCTGGGCGACAAGTCCGTGGGCCCGCTGAGCAAGGGCTTCTTTGTCGTCTGCGGCCGGGTCGGGCTGGCGCCACAGACCGGCGGCGAGGGCTTCGCCTCGGTGGCTGAACTGAAGGCAGCCATTGCCGAGGCCGACCTGATCCGGCTCAAGCAGATCGTCGGCAGACTGCAAGGCCTGCAGGCCCAGGACTTCAAGATCTGGCGTACCTTGTTCAATCACGGGGTTCTGCAGGCCGTCCTGACCCGCCGCATGATCCTCGGCGGTCGCGAACCTCCGGTGGGGGCGTCCTAGTGGCCAAGACCTATGACGCCCTAGACGAGCGGCTGATTGCCTTCATCAAGGCCCAGAAGCTGTTCTTCGTGGCCACCGCGACGCTGTCGGCCGAGGGGTCGGTCAACGTCTCGCCCAAGGGCTACGACAGCCTGGCGGTCATCGACGAACGCACCGTGGCCTATGTCGACCTCGGCGGGTCCGGGATCGAGACCCTGGCCCACGTCCGCGAGAACGGCCGCCTGACCCTGATGTTCTGCGCCTTCGAGGGCCCGGCCAGCATCCTGCGCCTCTACGGCCGCGGCGAGGCGGTGAATTTCGACGAGCCGGGCTTCGCCGGGAAGCTGGCGCTGTTCCCCACCTTCGAACGCGCCCGGTCGGTCATCACCCTCCACATCGAGCGCATCGCCGACAGCTGCGGCTGGGGCGTGCCTTTCATGGACTTCAAGGGCGAACGCGACCAGCTTCGCCGACATGTGGACCATCGTCCCGAGGCCGAGTGGCGCGAGCGGCGCTACGACGGCAACGCCACCTCCATCGACGGCCTTCCGGGCCTCGTCCGCAACACCAAGGCCAGCTGATGCGTCCCGTCTTCGTCAACATCGGTGAGCGCACCAACGTCACGGGCTCGGCGAAATTCCGCAAGCTCGTGGCCGAGGGTGACTACACCGCCGCCCTGTCCGTCGCCCGCCAGCAGGTCGAGGCGGGGGCGCAGATCATCGACATCAACATGGACGAGGGCCTGCTCGACTCCGTCGCGGCGATGAAGACCTTCCTCAACCTGATCGCCGCCGAGCCGGACATCGCCCGCGTGCCGATCATGGTCGACAGCTCCAAGTGGGAGGTCATCGAGGCCGGCCTGAAGTGCGTCCAGGGCAAGGCCATCGTCAACTCGATCAGCATGAAGGCCGGCGAGGCGGAGTTCATCGCCCAGGCGAAGCTCTGCCTGCGCTATGGCGCGGCCGTGGTGGTCATGGCCTTCGACGAGGTCGGCCAGGCCGACACCGCCGATCGCAAGGTCGAGATCTGCGAGCGGGCCTACCGCATCCTCGTCGATCAGGTCGGTTTCCCGCCGGAGGACATCATCTTCGACCCCAACATCTTCGCCGTGGCGACGGGGATCGAGGAACACGACAACTACGCCGTCGACTTCATCGAGGCGACGCGGCGGATCAAGGCGCTGCTGCCCTACGCGCGGGTGTCGGGCGGAGTGTCGAACGTCTCGTTCAGCTTCCGGGGCAACGAGCCTGTGCGGCGGGCGATCCACAGCGTCTTCCTCTACCACGCCATCAACGCCGGCATGGACATGGGTATCGTCAACGCCGGCGACCTGCCGGTCTATGACGACATCCCCGCCGAACTGCGCGAGGCGGTCGAGGACGTGATCCTCAACCGTCGCCCGAAGGCGGGCGGCAGCCAGACCGAGCGGCTGGTCGACCTCGCCCCGAGGTACAAGGGCGACGGCAGCAAGGTCGCGGTCGCCGACCAGGCCTGGCGGTCGCTGCCGGTCGCGCAGCGGCTCAGCCACGCGCTGGTCAACGGGATCACGGAGTTCATCGACGCCGATACCGAGGAGGCGCGGCTCTCGGTCGAGCGGCCGCTGCACGTGATCGAAGGTCCGCTGATGGACGGCATGAACGTCGTCGGCGACCTGTTCGGGGCCGGGAAGATGTTCCTGCCCCAGGTGGTCAAGTCGGCCCGCGTGATGAAGCAGGCCGTGGCCTGGCTTATGCCGTTCATGGAGGCCGAGAAGGAGGGCAAGCCGCGCGAGCAGGCCGGCCGCATCCTGATGGCCACGGTGAAGGGCGACGTCCACGACATCGGCAAGAACATCGTCGGCGTGGTCCTGCAGTGTAACAACTATGAGGTGGTCGACCTGGGCGTCATGGTCCCGGCCGACCGCATCCTGGCCGAGGCGAAGGCGCACAATGTCGACATCATCGGCCTTTCGGGCCTGATCACGCCGTCGCTGGACGAGATGGTCTTCCTGGCCTCGGAGATGGAGCGCCAGGGCTTCACCATCCCGCTGCTGATCGGCGGGGCCACGACCAGCAAGACCCATACGGCGGTGAAGATCGCCCCGGCCTATCGCGGCGGCTCGACCACCTATGTGCTGGACGCCAGCCGGGCGGTGGGCGTGGTCTCACAGCTGCTGTCGAA
>JBIKTU010000137.1:0-5677 GCA_044347965.1 Caulobacter sp. | reverse complement strand
GAAAACGACTGCGAAGGTGGAGACTGGGATGACCGGCCTGAAGAAATATAGCGCGCTTGCGTTTGCACTGACTGCGACCCTGGCCCTGGCGGCCTGCGGCGGCGCCGATGGCGTGGCCTCGCCTGGTGAAGGCGGCTTCGGCGGTGGCGGTGGCGGCGGCGGTGGCGGTGGCGGTGGCGGTGGCGGCGGCGGCGGCGGCGGCGGAGCCGCTGCGGACTGCCCGACCGGTTTCGCCAACGCTGGTGAAATCAACGCCCTTGTCGGCGGCACCCTTCGCGTCTGCCGTCTTCCGTCGCTGATCACCGGCACCTTCCAGGTTCCGCTGCGCGCCGGCACCATCTACTCCGTCAGCGGCCGCACCGACGTGGGTGAAGACCGCGGCGGCAATGCCGGCGCTCCGATCCCCGGCGCCCAGCAGGGCGTCCTTAACATCGATCCGGGCGTCCGCATCTTCGGCACCTCCGGGTCCGACTACATCATCGTCAACCGCGGTTCGCGCATCGTCGCCGAAGGCTCCGCGACCCAGCCGATCATCCTCACGAGCCGCCAGAACATCGAAGGCTCGACCACGACCGACTCGATCGGTCAGTGGGGCGGGCTTGTCCTCGCCGGCCGCGCCAAGATCTCGAACTGCACCGCCGCCCAATACGGCACGCCGGCCTGTGAATCCCCGACGGAAGGCACCACGGCGCTCCACGGCGGCAACAACGACGGCGACAGCAGCGGCGTCCTCAAGTACGTCCGCGTGATGTTCTCGGGCTTCTCTGTCGTCCCGAACCGCGAACTGAACGGCATCACCTTCGCCGGCGTCGGCAACGGAACGGTCGTCCAGTACGTCCAGGTCCACAACAGTTCCGACGACGGCATCGAGTTCTTCGGCGGCACCGTCAACCTCAAGAATATCGTCCTGACCGGCAACGACGACGACAGCCTCGACACCGACGAAGGCTACCGCGGCGGCCTGCAGTACGGCATCGTCGTGCAACGTCCCGGCGGCGGTGACCGGATGATCGAAGCCAGCTACTTCAGCCTTGCCTCGACCAACCCCAAGCCGAGCCCGCAGATCTCGAACTTCACGTTCGTTGGTCGCAGCTCCAGCAGCGCGCGCTGGATCTTCAACACCGGCACCGACGTCAAGCTGTACAACTCCGTCGTGACGTCCCCGACCGGCACCGCCGGCGCCTGCCTGGACATCGACAACATGCCTGACACGATCGGCACTTTCCGCTCGGTCTTCATGTCCTGCCCGACCGCCTTCGATGCCGATGCCGACAACGAAGCGGCGATCTTCACCGACGCCAGCAACACGGCGAACGGCACCTCGACGCTGACCAGCGTGTTCATCAACGGCGCCAACGAAACGGCCGTCGTCGCGACCAACCCGGTCCCGCTGAACGCCCTGGCCTTCTCCCCGGTGACCTACATCGGCGGCGTCAAGGACTCGGCCGACAACTGGTACGCCGGCTGGACCTGCAGCCCCCTGATTGGCCAGGCCGCGTGCTGATAGTTCGCGGGCGGCGGCCAGGAGGTCGCCGCCCGCACTTTATTCTTAGCCTGTTAATGACAAGGCCCAGACCATGAAGCTCTTTGCGCCCTCGTTGGGCAGCCTGCTGCTCGCAACGACCGCCCTTGCGGCGCCGCAGTTCGCCCTGGCGCAGGAAGCGCCTCCGCCAGCTGACCAAGGCACCGAAGTTGAAGTTGAGGAACTCGTCGTCCTCGGCAAGAACATCCCCGAACCGATGCGCGAGACCTCCGAGGTCGCCTCCTTCCTCACCGCCGAGGATCTGGTGCGTTCGGGCGACGACAGCGCCGCTGAAGCCCTGACCCGCCTGTCCGGCGTCAGCCTGCTGGGCGGCAAGTTCGTTTACGTCCGCGGCCTTGGTGAACGCTACTCTTCGGCTCTTCTCAACGGCTCGCCGCTGCCGAGCCCCGAGCCCCTGCAGCGCGTTGTTCCGCTCGACCTGTTCCCGGCGAGCATCCTGGAAAACACGCTTGTCCAGAAGACCTACTCGGCCAACTTCCAGGGCGAGTTCGGCGGCGGCGTCATCAATCTGCGCACCCTTCGTACGCCGAATGAGCCGTTCTTCTCGATCTCGACCAGCGTCGGCGCCAATTCCGAGACGACCCTGAAGAGCGGTCTGACCTACTACGGTTCCGATACCGACTGGCTCGGCTACGACAGCGGCGCCCGCGAGCTTCCGAACCAGCTCCAGGCCGCTTTCGAAAGCGGCAAGCGGATCATCGTCGGTGCGGATTTCACGGCCAACGACATCGTCTACCTGGGCAGCAGCTTCAACAACGCGGCGCTGAATCTGATCCAGAAGAAGAACGAGATCGCGCCGAACTTCGGCGTTGATCTGTCGGCCGGCCGGGCTTTCGATCTCGATTTCGCCACCTTGGGCGTGATCGCCGTCGCCGGCTACGACAACGGCTGGAAGACGCGGAACGGGGCGCAGCAAATCGGCTTTGTGTCCGCCGGCAAGATCGCGCCGGACAGCGACTTCGACTTTACCTCTACCCAGAACGATCTGCTCGTGAATGCCCTGGTGGGTGTCAGCCTCGACATGGGTGATCACGTCGTCACATGGACCAACCTCTACATCCACAACACCAGCAAGGAAGCCCGTGTCCGGGACGGCTTTGACGCCGGCTACGGCGGCGTCGTCCGCGATGACTATACCGAGTGGTTCGAGCGCACCCTGACCAGCACCCAGCTCGTCGGTGAACACAAGTGGGACGACTTTGAGCTGGATTGGCGCGGGTCGTTCGCTCGCACGACGCGCGACTCCCCGTACGAGAAGAGCATCCGCTACCGTCTCGAGAACGGCGTCTACTATCACAGCGCCGCTCAGGAGCAGAACTACACCCGCTTCAGCGAGGTCGATGACTCCGTTCGCAGCTTCGCGATCGACGGCAAGTACATCTACGCGCTGTCGGACGCTCGCGAGGCGGTCATCAGCGGCGGCCTGTTCTGGATGGAGAACACCCGCGACGCGATCCAGCGCGAGTTCCGCTTCCTGATCTTCAACCAGGCCCTGCCGCTGAACGTGCAGGACGACCGGGTGGACTACCTCTTCTCCGACTACAACATGGGCGTGAATGGCCTGATGTTGCGTGAGACGACCGGCGGCGAAGGCGCGGCCGCCTACGATGCCGGCCTGGACAACCGCGCTGCCTACCTGCAGGCGGATGTCGAGATCATTCCGCTGGTGCAGGTCACCGTGGGCCTTCGCTACGAGGACGCGGAGCAGTTCGTCAAACCGGCCGCGATCTTCGCGGGCGATCCGGTGCCGTTCGCGCCGGCTCCGCTGGAGAACCAGTACTGGCTGCCGGCGGCGACGGTGACCTGGAACTTCGCGGAAGACATGCAACTCCGCTTCGGCGCGTCCCAGACCATCGCTCGCCCGCAGTTCCGCGAGCTGGCGCCCCAGACCTATCTGGATCCGGACACCGACCGCACCTACCTCGGCAACCCGAACCTGGTCGACAGCAAGCTGACCAACCTTGACGCTCGCTTCGAGTGGTACTTCGCGCGCGACCAGTATCTGACCGCCGGATTCTTCTACAAGGATATCGAAAAGCCGGTCGAGCTGTACCTGATCAGCGCTGGCAGCGCGCCGATCACCTCGTTCGTCAATGCGCCGCAGGCCAACCTCTACGGCATCGAACTCGACGTGAAGAAGTACTTCGAGTTTGACTCGGACGTCGCCTGGATCGCCAGCAAGCGCTGGCTCGTGTCCGCCAACTACACCTTCAGCAAGTCCGAGTTGAAGGTCGGGGCCGGCGACGTCGTGTTCCCGGTGACTGCCGACGGATCTTCGCGTATCGCCACCGATTTTGTGACCGACGGCGACCCGATGCAGGGCCAGGCGGACCAACTCGCCAACCTGCAACTGGGCTTCGAGGACGATGAAGCACAGTCCCAGGCGACGCTTCTGATCGGCTATTCCAGCGAACGCGTGATCGCGCGTGACCGGATCGGCTTCCCGGATGTCATGCAGGAAGCGGCCACGTTCATCGACTTCACCTACCGTCGTGGCTTCACGGCCTGGGATCGGGAGTTCACCGTCGGCTTCGAGGCGCGCAACCTGACGGGCGAGGACTTCGAACAGACCCAGACACAGGGCGGCGGATCGATCGACTTCTACCGCTACGACCTCGGTCGCAGCGTCTCCCTGAGCCTGTCCTCGCGGTTCTAGGCATCGGCCGGCCATGCGACGCCTCTGTCGCATGGCCGGTCTTCGTTTTGGCCAGTGTCACTATAGCGTCGCAAAACCTGCACGAACCTGCATCGTTGGCCGACTACTCCGAGTACGGCCTATAATCAGACCGTAGGGGCGACCGTCTTGAGACTGCCGGATCTGTCGAGTGTGGTCGCCGACCCGCAACGCTCGCTCTGGGTCGCGGCCGAAGTCCTGCTTGTCGTTCTGCTGGGCGTGCAGGCGGCGAGGCTGGGCTGGAATGTCCTTTCGCCCGCGCCGGTTTCGGTCCCCTCCGTCACCGCCGGCGGCGAGGACCGCCTCGCCATCCTCAAGCGCTTTGATCCGTTTTTCCGAGCCGCGCCGGAGGCGCTGACCACGGCCACCGCCCAGGCCTTCCGCCTCCATGGGGTGCGCGTCGGCGGCGGCGGCTCCGGATCGGCGATCATCAGCACGCCGGACGGGCTCCAGAACTCCTTCGCGGTCGGCGACGAGGTCGCGCCGAACGTCCGCCTGGTCTCGGTCGCCGAGGACCACGTCGTCCTGGCGCGCGGCGGTGTCCGCAGCACGCTTCATTTCCCGCCCGCCGAACCCGGCGCTCTCCAGAGCATGGTCCAACCGTGAGACTTTTCGCGTTCGCAGCACTGCTGACCGCCCTTTGCATGGCGCCCATGGGCGATGCCCGGGCGCAGACCCAGGTCCTCAACGTCCAGGACGCCGATATCCGCGCCTTCATCCAGGATGTGTCGCGCAGCACCGGCTACACCTTCGTCATCGACCCCCGGGTCAAGGGCGTGGTGTCGGTCAGCAGCAGCGGCCCGCTGACCCGGACCGAGCTATTCGACGTCTTCCTGTCCACGCTGCGGGCCAACAACTTTGTGGCGATCCCGACGGGATCGGGCGCCTACCGCATCGAGCCGTCCGACAACGCCGCCCGCCAGCCCTCGGCGGCCGGCGGGCAGTTCACCACCCAGGTCTTCCGGCTGCGCAGCATCGACGCCCAGGCGGCGGCGGACATCCTCAAACCCCTGGTCGGTCCCCAGGGGCAGGTAATCGCCAATCCTCGCGGCAATACCCTGGTCGTCGCCGACTACGCCGACAATGTCCGTCGTATCCGCGGGCTGATCACCCAGATCGACCAGGACCGTTCCAGCACCCGCGCGATCACGCTGCGCAACAGCTCGGCCCGCGAAGTCGCCGCCGTGATCTCCAGTCTCACCGCGCTGTCGGGCGCCGACGGAAAGCCGACGCGCGGCCCGGTCTCGGTCGTGGCGGTTGAGGGCAGCAACACGGTCCTGCTGCGCGGTGAACCCGAGGCGATTGACCGGCTGCTGCCGCTGATCGCCGACCTCGACCAGCGCGCCCGGTCCAATGACGACGTGAAGGTCATCTTCCTCAAGCACGCGAACGCCGAGCAGATGCTGCCGGTGCTGCAACAGCTGCTGGGTCTGCCGGTGTCGGGCGCGTCCGCCGCATCG
>JBIKTU010000136.1:0-5694 GCA_044347965.1 Caulobacter sp. | reverse complement strand
CGCGCTCGGACAACAGGCGGCTTCGCGCGTCGAGACCCGCTTGGGCGAGATCGCCGGCGGCGTCCGCACCCTGGCGGCGAGTCTCGGGGCCGCTCACGAGGCGGGCCTGCGTGACCGGTCCGTGGCGGTGGAGATGGCCAGGCCGACCGCGGCGCTTTCGCCGATCGTGCTGGACAGCTGGTTCATGATCTCGCCCGACGCCTGGGACGGTCAGGACGCTGCGATGGCCGGGACCGGCGCGCCCGGCGCCAATGAGGCCGGCAATCTGGCGCCCTTCTGGGTCCGCCGCGCGGACGGTTCCATCATATCCGAGCCGACTCAGTCCACCGACTTCGCCGAGGATTACTTCAAGCGTTCGTTCGAGACGGGCAAGCCGGCGCTGCTGGAGCCCTATACCGACACCGTCGAGGGCAAGCCGGTGCTCATGACCTCGATCACCTACCCGATCGTGTCCGGCGGCACGGTGATCGGCGTCGCGGGCGTGGATGTCGCGCTGGATGACCTGGCACTCATGCTGGGCGAGATGAAGCCGTTCGGCGAAGGCACGGTCATGCTCGTTTCGCCCGGCGGAAACTGGGTGTCGCACCCCGACAAGGCCCTGCGGACCAAACCCTACACCGAGGGCGGCCTCGAGGACCTGAAGGCCCTGCTGGCCGGCGGGCCCGCCCACGCCGTCGACAGGATTCGCGACGGCCGCGGGCGAGAGGTCCGGAGGTTCTTCACGCCGGCGTCCGTCCCGGGCATCGAGGGACGCTGGAGTCTGGTCACCGACATCCCGACGTCGGCGATCTCCGGCCCGGCCGACCGCCTGGCCTTCGCCCTGATGGCGGGCGGCCTGGCCATTCTGGGCCTGGTGCTGTGCGCCCTGCTGACCATGACCAACATCTTCGTCCGCCGTCCGCTGGCCCGCATCACCGGGGCGGTCAACGCGCTGAGCGCCGGCCGCTACGAGGATCCCATCCGCGGAACGGAGCTGAAGGACGAGATCGGCAGCATCGCGCGGGCGCTGGAAGGCTTCCGGCACGACCTCGCCGAGACCGGCCGTCTGCGCACCGATGAGGAGCGCGCCCGGACACAGGCCGATGCCGAACGCACGCGCAACGAGGCGATGCAGCGCGCGAACGCCGAGGCGCAGGAACAGGTCGTCTCGTCGGTCGGCCAGGGCCTGGACAGGCTGGCCGGGGGCGACCTCACCTTCCGCCTGACCGGCGAGTTCCCGCCCGAGTACCGCAAGCTCCGCGACGACTTCAACGCGGCGATGGGCCAGCTGCAGGACACGATGAAGGTGATCGTCGGCAACGCCGCCGGGATCCGCTCCACGACCGACGAGATCAGCCACGCCGCCGACGATCTGTCCCGCCGCACCGAGCACCAGGCCGCCAGCCTCGAGGAGACCGCCGCGGCGCTGGACGAGATCACTGCGACGGTGCGTCGTTCCGCCGAGGGTGCGAACCAGGCCAAGGGCGCCGTTGATCGCACCCGTCAGGGCGCCGAGGAGAGCGGCCGGGTCGTCGGCCAGGCCGTCCAGGCGATGCAGCAGATCGAACAGTCCTCGACCGAGATCAGCCAGATCACCGGGGTGATCGACGAGATCGCCTTCCAGACCAACCTGCTGGCCCTGAACGCCGGCGTCGAAGCGGCCCGGGCCGGCGACGCGGGCAAGGGCTTCGCGGTCGTCGCCCAGGAGGTACGGGCCCTGGCCCAGCGCTCCGCCGAGGCGGCCAAGGAGATCAAGGCGCTGATCGCCTCCAGCTCCGAACAGGTCGGGCAGGGGGTCAAGCTGGTCGGCCAGACGGGCGAGGCGCTGAAGCGGATTGTCGGCGAGGTCGCCGAGATCAACGCCCTCGTCACCGAGATCGCCGCCTCGTCCCACGAACAGGCGACGGGCCTCGCGCAGGTCAACACGGCCGTGAACCAGATGGATCAGGTGACGCAGCAGAACGCCGCCATGGTCGAGGAGTCGACGGCGGCCAGCCACTCCCTGGCCCAGGAAGCGACCGCCCTGTCGACCCTGGTCAGCCGCTTCGACATCGGCCAGGCGACGGCCTCTTCGCCGGTTGCGAAGGCTGCGGCGCCGGTCAGGCAAACCGCACAACGGCCCGAGCCCGACCGGCCTGCCTCGCCGGCGCCGCGCACCGCGGCTCGTCCGGCGGCCTATGCCGGCGGCGCGGCGACGGCTGCCGCCCTCGCCCCGGGGGACGACTGGACCGAGTTCTAG
Organism: Caulobacter sp.; assembly: GCA_044347965.1. Lineage (GTDB taxonomy): Bacteria > Pseudomonadota > Alphaproteobacteria > Caulobacterales > Caulobacteraceae > Caulobacter. Next base: position 3,476 of record JBIKTU010000136.1, on the reverse strand, counting down.
GCGCGCGCGGGGCGGGAGTTCGGGCGAGGCCTGAACCCCCGCTTGCGCGCGGCGTCGAGAACAGTTGCAACACAGTTCGATCGGCGCCCCTATCGCGCCCCTGTCGTTCTTCGGGGAGATGCGTGGGATGGAAGATGTCAATGTGGGCCACGCCGCCGCTCTCTGGGTCGGTCTCCACACCCTGCTGATGCTGGTGTTGTCGGCGCTCGTCACCCGCCAGCGCCAGAAGCACAAGCTTCCATTCGGCGACGAGGGCGTTCCGGAGCTGGCCCGCGCCATACGGGCTTTCGGCAACGCCAGTGAGTATGTCCCGGTCGGCCTGGCCGGCCTGATCGTCCTCGATCTCGCTGGCGCCGCGCCGCTGCTGATCCACGTCGGCGGCTTCATCCTGTTCGTCGGCCGGGTGACCCATGCCGTGGGCATGTCCAACAGCGGCGACGCCTCGGTCCCACGCGCCATCGGAATGACCCTGACCTGGGCCGCCTATGTCTACCTGATCGCGGCGACCCTGTTCTTCGCGATCATCTGAGCGGCTTGCGGCGGGCGGCGCCGGCGCCCATAACCGGACCATGGACGAACAGCAGTTGCACGAGGCGGTCGCCGCCGCGCTCAGGGCCGGCGCCGACGCGGCCGAGGCCGTTTTCGCCGAGCGTCAGTCGCTTTCCATCGGCGTGCGCGAAGGCGCCCTGGAAGAAGTCGAGCGTGAGGAATCACGCGACCTCGGCCTGCGGGTCTTCGTCGGTCGGCGCCAGGCCACGGTCTCCGGCTCCGATATCTCGGTCGACGGCCGCCGCAAGCTGACCGAGCGGGCCGTGGCCATGGCCCGCCTGGCGCCCGAGGACCCCTACGCCGGCCTTGCGCCGCGCGAGAGCCTGGCCACCGGGCCATTCCCCGATCTCGACCTGTTCGACCCCGGCGAGCCGTCGCCCGAGCGCCTGGAAGACCTGGCGCGTGAAGCCGAGGTCGCCGCCCGGGATATCAAGGGCGTGACCAATTCCGACGGCGGATCTGCGTCCTGGTCGACCGGCTCCTGGGCCTTCGCCACGAGCGAGGGATTCCATGGCCTGCACCGGGCCTCGTCCTTTTCGCTGTCCGCTTCGGCGGTGGCGGGCGAGGGCTCGGCCATGGAGCGGGGCGGAGAAGGCCGGACCACCCGCCACTGGGCGGACCTTCCCGGCGCGACCGAAATCGGCGCCGAGGCCGGCCGCCGCGCGGTCCAGCGTCTCGGCGCGCGCAAGATCGACTCGACCACCGCGCCGGTGATCTTCGAGAACCGCCTGGCGACGTCGCTGATCGGCCCGCTGATCGGCGCCATCTCCGGCCCGTCGGTGGCCCGGGGCGTCAGCTTCCTGAAGGACCACCTCGGCAAGCGTCTGTTCGCCGAAGATGTCATCATCACCGACGACCCGCACCGGACGCGCGGCCTGGGATCCACGCCGTTCGACGACGAGGGCGTGGCCAACCGGGCCATGGCGCTGATCGACAGGGGCGTGCTGACCACCTGGCTGCTCAATATCGCCTCGGCCAGGCAACTGGGCATGCACACCACCGGCCACGCCTCGCGCGGGCTGGCCGGACCGCCGGGGGTGGCGACTTCCAACCTGACGGTGCAGCCGGGGACACGCGACCTTGCCGGCCTGATGGCGGATGCGAAAGACGGCCTGCTGATCACCTCGATGTTCGGTCCGTCCCTGAACGGCAACACCGGCGACTGGTCGGTGGGCTGCTCGGGCTTCTGGTTCGAGAACGGCGAGGCGGCCTATCCGGTGACCGAGATCACCGTCGCCGGCAATCTGATCGACATTTACGGCCGGCTCGTCCCGGGCTCCGATCTGGAGATTCGCGGCGCCGCCAATTCACCGTCCCTGCTCGTCGACGGTCTGGCGATCGCCGGACGATGAGGGATGACCTGGCCCTCATCGAGCAGGCGGCGCGCGAAGTCGGCGTCCTGGCGCGCCGGCTGAAGGCCGAGGGGCTGAAGGTCTGGTCCAAGGACGGCGGCTCGCCGGTGACCAACGCCGACATCGCGGTGGACACCCTGCTGCGCGAGCGGCTGGGCGCGGCGCGGCCGGACTACGGCTGGCTGTCGGAGGAAACCGCCGACGACTCGGACCGCCAGACCCGGTCGCGACTGTTCGTCGTCGACCCGATCGACGGCACTGTCGCGTTCGTGAAGGAAAAGCCGTTCTGGGCGGTGTCCATCGCCGTGGTCGAGGCGGGTCAGCCGGTGGTCGGCGTTGTTCATGCGCCGGAGCTGGACGAGACCTTCATCGCCATCGCCGGCGGTGGCGCATTCCTGAATGGCGCGCCGATCACGGCCAGCGCCATCGACGCCGTCGAGGGATGCGCCATGCTGGGCGACAAGCCGATGTTCGCTCACCCCGCCTGGCCCACCCCCTGGCCGGAGATGCGGATCGAGACCCGCAACTCTATTGCCTACCGCATGTGCCTGGTCGCGGAGGGCCGCTTCGACGCCGCCATCGCCCTGACCAGCAAGAGCGAATGGGACCTGGCCGCCGCCGACCTGATCTGCCGCGAGGCCGGGGCCCTGGTCACCGACCACAAGGGGCGGGGCTATCGCTACAATCAGCCCGACCCCAGCGCGCCGAGCCTGGTCTGCGCCGCGCCGGCGCTGCACCCGTTGATCCTGGAGCGCGTCCGGCATATCGAGCGACGTAACTGACTCATCACCCTGCGGAAGGGCCACCGCACATGTCCGACAAGCAACTGCTCCATATCGTCGTCGGCGGCGAACTGACCGAGGTCAACGGGACCGAGTTCCGCGACCTCGCCAAGGTCGAGTTCGTCGGGGCCTTCCCCAACTACGCCGAGGCCTACGCGGCCTGGAAGTCCAAGGCCCAGGCGACCGTCGACAACGCCCACGCCCGGTACTTCATCATCCACGCCCACAAGCTGCTGGACCCGTCGAGCACCGACTACCAGCACTGACGCCGGTTCCTCCGGTCAGGGTGTTGTGATGGTGTCGTCAGACCATCGTCACAGCGTCACATGCCAGCTGTAGGCAGCCCCCTTCTAGGGAGGCTCCCCATGCTTGAGAACCTGATCGCCGTGGCGATGTTCGTGATCCTCGGCATCGCCGTGTTCACCATCGGCGGCCTCGACCAGTCCGCCTGACCGCTCGCTACTCCCGGCGCAGAAGCCGGTCGACGAGCAGGGTGCCCCACCAGCTTTCCCGGAAGTCCGCCTTGATGGCGACGGGGTCATAGGCGTCGCTCATCACCCAGTCGATGAAGCTGATCCCCTGAGGCTCGGCCTCGGCCAGGTAGCGCTCGAACACATAGTCGAGCACGCCGGTCTTCCCCTGCTTCACATGCAGGGTGCGCAGTCCAAGTTCCTTCACCGCCTCGCGAATCGGGTGGCCGAGGTGAAAGTGCCGGTAGAAGACGCTCATGATCCCGGCCCGGTCCGCCCCGGACTTGCAGTGCATCAGCGCCGGATACTCGATGCGCTCGAAC
>JBIKTU010000135.1:0-5714 GCA_044347965.1 Caulobacter sp. | reverse complement strand
TGGCCGGTGGCCATGGCGACGGCCCCGAGGTCCCGGGCGACATCCAGCAGGTCGCGGAACTTGACGGTCTGGTTGCAGCGCACGCAGGGGATCGGCGTCTCGCCGCGCAGATAGGCGTCGGCGAATTCCTCGATCACCTGTTCCTTGAACCGGCTTTCGTAGTCGAGAACATAGTGCGGGATGCCGATGGCGTCGGCCGCCTGGCGGGCGTCGAGGATGTCCTGGCCCGCGCAGCAGGCGCCCTTCTTCTGGATCGCCGCGCCGTGGTCATAGAGCTGCAGCGTCACGCCCACGACGTCATAGCCGGCCCGGGCCAGCAGGGCGGCCGTCACCGTCGAGTCCACGCCACCGGACATGGCCGCGACCACCCGCGAGCCGGTCGGCAGGCCGACGGCTTGGCGCACGACGTCGTCGGCGATGTCCAGGGTGGAGGGCAGGGCGCTCATGCGGCGGCATATAGAGGGTCGAGGCGGAAATTGCGACCGGCTGGGCGCGGCGCGAGCATCGAGGGGCGTGTCCCTGGCTAACCCAGCACCAGCAGGTCGCTCTCGCCACTGTCCGGCGGTGCGTCCGGCGCGGCGGCGACATGGGCGTCCATCCGGGCGAAGCCCTCCTCGATCTCCGCTTCGGTCATGTGCTCGAAGGTCGAGATGGCGCGCAGCTTCAGCTTGGCCGCCGCCTCCGCCGCGCTGGAGGCGTAGGTCTCGGTCACAGACACGAGCGCCAAAGTCTTAAGCCCGACCGCCTCGAACACGCCGGCTGTGTCCGCCAGCGTCGGGAACATCTGCCGTTCGATCTCCAGGGCGCGGGGAAAGAACGTCTGCCACCAGCCGGCGGTCATGCGGTCGGAGAAAGGGCTGCGGATCAACAGTCGGCCACCCGGCTTCAGCACGCGGGCAATCTCGCGGGCTGCGGCGGCCCGGTCCGGCACATGATGCAGCGACAGGAACATCAGAACCGCGTCGGCGGACTGGTCGGGCAGCGGCATCGCCGCCGCCTCGCCGCGAACGTAGCGGACCGCCGGGTGGGCGGCGTTCGCCTCTGCGATGGCCCGCATCCGGTCGGCGGGTTCAACGCCCACGACGGGACCGCCGAACGCGTCGGCCAGCGCCGGAGTGAGGCGGCCCACGCCCGAGCCCAGGTCGATGACCGTCAGCGGACGCCGCTGTGGCAGGTGCGCGGCGAACCGCTCCATCCAGCGCGCCGCCACGCCGGCGGGCATGCGTCGGCCCTCGACGTAGGTCTTGTGCTGGTTGTCGTTGTAGTCGACCCGCTTGAGCGTCATCGGCCGTTACCTTCCATGCTCCCTCTCAGATCCGCCGGGGCGCTGCCGGCTCGGTCGAGGCTTCGCGGCGCGCAGGCTGATGATGCCATTCGGCAGGAACTCGACCTCGAGTTTCGCACCGGGCTCCACGCCCAGATGCGCGAGCAACGCATCGTCGAGTGTCACCACCCCTTTCGGGGAGATTTCATGCATGGACATGCGGCGACTTTACCGCACGATTATCAAGGTGTGTTGCAATTTATAAGGGTCGCGACCATGCAGGCCCGGCCGCCTGATCCCTACCGCAGGATGTCCAGCAGCGAGCTCTGCTTGAGCATGTTGAACACCTGGGCGGAGGCCTGCACCGCCACCTGCGCCTGTTCCAGGCGGGTGATGGCCAGCGGCATGTCGGCGTCGGTGATCGCGCCGACCATGCCTTCCAGCATGGCCTTGCGGTCCTCCTGCACGGCCAGGGTCTTTTCGACCCGGTTCTGGACCAGACCGTTGCGGGCCGCATAGTCGGTGACGGTCGAACGGGCGGAGTCGAAGTCGTCCAGCATCCCCTGCAGGAAGGTCGACTGGGCGGCGGTCAGCTTGCCGGTGAAGTTGCCGTTGGCCTCGACATAGGCCTGCATCTGGCGGAAGGCGTCGAAGGTGCTGGTCGCCACGTCCGAGGCCAGGAAGCCGGTCTCCATGGTGGTCGACTCGTCCAGCTGGTTCACCGGCGTCAGGCCGTCATTGTTGAACAGGTTGGCGATGGCCGGGGCGGCGGTCAGGTCCGTGATCTGGCTGGCGCCGGTGGCCGGCGTGTCGACCTGGCCGCCGGAGAACAGGTAGCGACCGCCGAACCGGGCGTTCAGCGAGTCCGTGGCGGCGGAGAACCAGGCGGAGACCTCGCCCATCAAGGCCTCGCCCCGACCGGTGGCGATGGCCTCGGCGATGGCCTGGCGGGCGCTCTGGACGGAGTCGGCGACCTGGGTCAGGGCCTGGTCCTGGGCCTCCAGTTTCGAGGTCAGGACATCGCCCTGGGCGAGGTAGCCCTCGACCTTGGTCTGGACCGAGCGGGTGGCCAGCAGGGTCTCGGCCTGGCGCGCGTAGCCCTTCAGGTCGGTGGCGTTCTTCTGGCTGGAAACCTGGGTGTTGGCCTCGTGCTGGCGGACCTGCGCCTGCATCAGGTGGCTGAGGACGGTGCTGTAGCTGTTGGCGGTGGCGACGCGGTTCATGGCTTTAGCCCACCATCTGGAGGAGGACGTCGTAGAGGTCCTTGCCGGCCTGGACGAGCCTGGCCGAGGCGCTGAACGCCTGCTGGTAGGTCGTCATGCTGATCAGTTCCTGGTCGAGGTTGACCCCCTCGGCGGAGCTGCGGCGCGTATCGGCCTCGGCGGCGACGGCCTGGGCGATCTCCTGCCGCGAGCTGGCGTTCTCGGCCTTGCGTCCGATCGAGCCGGCGAACTCGGCGGCGTACCGCGAGACGCTCATGGATCCTGCCGATGAACCGCCCACCGCGTCGAAGCGGGTGATCACTTCGCCGGCCGCCGCCAGCCGCTGGGCCCCGCGCCCGTCGCCGATCGCGAGAGCAGGCCGGCCGAGCGCGGCCTGGGCGGGATCGAAGGTCGCCAGCGCCAGCCGGCCCGGTGCGGCCGCGATGTCCGGGCGCACCTCGAAGCTGGTGACGCGCGAGGCGCGCTCGGCGTGTCCGAGACCGAACAGCTCCGACACCGACGGCCCGCCAGACCCGCGGGAGGTCTTGTCATTGACGACCGACACCGTCTGTCCGGTGACGCCGCCGAAGCTCAGGGCGCCATCGGCGTCCAGCGAGAACTGACCGTAGAGGCCGACGCCGCCGCTGTTCGCGTTCAGGGCGTTGAGCAGGTCCTGCATCGTGCCGCCGGCGGGGACGGCGACGGTGAGGTCGCGGATCCGGGCCCCGTCCTTGTCCGCGACGCGCAGGGTCAGGCTGTCGCCGGCGGCGAACCCGTGCGGGTCGGTCGTGGTCAGGCCGGTCTCGTAGTAGGGATAGCCCTTGGAGGAGACGAGGTCGTTCAGGCCGAAGAAGTGCGAGAAGCCCTTGCCGGCCCGCGATGAAGCCGTCGTGGCGGGGTCGACGACGGCCACGCCGTTCGTTCCGGTCGCCGACAGGGTCAGGGCCCCGTTTGCGAAGCTGGCGGAGCCCTGGCCGGCCAGTTGACCATTGAGGGTGGCCATGAAGCTGGCGGGCGTGAAGGCGGTCGTGGTTGCGCCGCCGTCGATGCTCATCGTCCCGGCGTCGAAGTTTATGTCCACCTTGCGGGAAACCACGCCGGCGGGATTGACGATGACCACGCTGGTGCGACCGCTGAAACCGCCGATGGCGGTGGACAGCTCCATGCCCGTGTCCCGGCCGGTCAGACGCGTCGGCGCGGGAACCGCGGATGCGGCGTTGTGGGCGCGGTTCAGCTCGTCGACCGAGCGGGTGACAAACTCCGAAAGCTGGTCACCCAGCGCGGGCAGGTCCCGGTCGCGAAGATCCAGCAGGCCGCGGATCTCGCCGCCCGTGATCCTGGCGTTGAGGAACGGCTCGCCGGCGCCGCCCGCCAGCGACACCTTGATCTCGCCGGACGCCCCCTCGGTTCGCACATACTTCAGCACCGCGGCGCCGCCGCCGCTGCCGCTGCCGGCCAGCGCGTTGCCATCGGAGGCCCGGATGATGACGCCGCCGTTGGCGCGGGCCGCGACGCTGACGTCCATAAGGCTCGACAGCTCGTTGATGAGCTGGCTCTGGACGTTCTCCGGGCCGGTGGTGTCGCCGCCCTGGACCCGGCCGCGGCTGATGTCGCCGTTCAGGTCATCGATCTGCTTCAGCAGCTGGTTGGTGCGCTCGATAGCAGCAGAGATCTGGCTGTCGGCCTCGACGCCCATGGCCTGCAGCGTCGTGGAGATCCGCGAGGCTTCGTTCAGGTAGTCGGTCACCCGGTCGATCGCCTGATCGCGCCGGATCGACGAGGCGGCGTCGGTCGAGGCGGCGGTGAAGGCGGCGTAGACATCGTCCAGGCGCGAGAAGAACGAACTGCTGTCGCCCGGATTGCCGAACAGGGCCTGGGCCCTGTCCATGGCCGTGGCGGTCACGCCGGCCTCCGCCGCCGAGGCGGTGGCGTTGAGCGAGGCCCGTTGCAGGAACTGGTCGGCGGCCCGCCGGATCTGGGTGACGGTGACCCCCGAGCCCATCCCGCCCGCGACCAGCGGGGCCTGGTCGATGACCTTGCGGACGTAGCCGGGGGAATTGATGTTGGCGATGTTGTCCGAGACCGTCCGCAGGCCGGTCTGCGCGGCCATCAGGCCGGAGTTGGCGGACGACATGATCGAGTTGAGGCTCATGACGGTGTCGCCTCCAGCCCGGCAAAGCCTGACGCGCGAACCGGCGCATTTTGCCGGGCCGATTCAGGCGTGAACCTGGCGATCGATGCTAAGCTATTGATAACCATAGACTTCGATTCCGCGGGCCTGGTGACCCGGAAATCCTCAGCGCAAGGACGGCGCCAGACCGCGACGGGCGGCACTTCGCGCCACATCGACCCCCGATGGCCCGGCAAAAAGCGCACCGGCCGGGGTGGGCAGGGGGGTGTCCGACGCCGCTAAAAGTCTAGCAAAAACAACAAATAATGGCTCCTGAATCGACTTGGCCCAGCCGTTGCTACCCGACTGTCGAATGATCCGGGCGCAGCAGGCGCCGACCGTACAGTCACCGCTCAGGGGCGTTTCAGCCTGTCATGACCGCGTTCGCGTCCATCGTCCTAGCCGCCCAGCCGGGCCTCGGCGCCAAGTCCGGCGTCGATGGCGCTGCGACGGCTGACGGAAAGGGCGTGGACGGCGCGTTCGAAGCCCTGGTGGCGAACCTGGCCGCCCCGGCCTCCGACGCCGGATCGACGATGTCCGACGCCGATGTCGCGGCCGCGACCGCCGAGCCGATGTCGGCGGAAAACCTGCTGACTCCCGACACCGGCCAGATGGCCGCCATGGCGATGCCGCCGGTCGCGCCGACGCTGATCGCCCCGACATCCTCTGCCCCGTCCGCCGCCGAGACGCCGGTCGACGCTGCCTCTTCCCGCCCTGTCTCGCCGCCCTCCGGCCTTGCTGCGGAGGTCGCCCCTGAGACCGTCGACCCCGAAGCGGCCGCTCAGCCCGCTCAGACGGCGGCCGAGCCCGCTGAAGCGTCACCGCCGATCCCCGCCGCGTCGCCGCCGGCGGCCGCCGCGCCGAGGTCCGCGGGCGAGGCGGTCGTCAGTCTGATCGGTCGCGTCCTCGACGGGACGCGCAAGCCCGCGGCGCAGGCCACGGTCGCCGACGCCGCGGCCGCCCAGGCCGCGCTCGAAGAGATTCCGGCCGAAGCCCTCATCGACAACCCGGTTGAGCTTGCCGTCGAGGCGGCGATGTCGGCCGAAACGCCGGTCCCGGTCGAGGCGGCGGTCGTCGG
>JBIKTU010000360.1:0-3133 GCA_044347965.1 Caulobacter sp. | reverse complement strand
AGGTGAATCCTGAGTGTGAACCTGTCGGCCTCGATCGCGTCGAGCTCGTACCAGGCCCCGAACGGCGCCTCGCCTTCGGTGAAGAACATCATGGTCGCCGGAAACACGCCGCCGACGACGAAGCTCCCGAAGTCGGGCGAGGCGGGCGGATTCTCGAGGATCGTGAACAGGGCGTCGTCACGGCTGGCCGACGTCAGAAGGCCGGGGTTGGAGATCTGCAGGCTCCGGGCGTGGGCGGCGATGTGGTGATAGGACTCGAGGAAGTTCTCGACCATCACCTTCCAGTTCCATGGCGAGTCGTAGGTCAGGGTGGCGGCCGTGACGAGGCGGGCGGGGTCAATCGCAGCCAGACGGTCGGCGAGGGCGGTCAGGCGCGGACCAAGGGGCGCCGCCTGGCCGTCGAGGTTGGCGAAAATCCAGCCGCCCCACGTCTCATGCCGGATCGCGGGCAGGCCGCACCGCGCCGCGTCGAAGCCCTCGGATCGTTCCATCGCCGGCGCTGAAAGAAGACGGCCATCCAGGCCGTAGCGCCACAGATGGTAGGGGCAGTTCAGACTGCCGGCGTTGCCGGAGCCGTCGACGACCGGCAGGCCCCGGTGACGGCAAGCGCGTGACAGCACGTGCAGATCGCCGGCTGCGTCGCGCGTCGCCACAACGGGCGTGCCGGCCAGCGTGGCGGACCGGTAGTCGCCGGCGGCGGCAAGCTCGCTTTCGCGCGCGACGGGCAACCATCCGGTGGCGAAGACCCGGTCCCGCTCCGCTTCGAACACCGCCGGGTCGGTGAAGGCCGCTCCCGGCAGCGCGACGGCGGCCTCGGGACGATCCGCCACGAGAGCGTAGGGGTTGTGGATCATGGACAGGCGCCTCCCTCGCCGGATCGTAGCGGGGCCGCAGATCATCGCAATCCCCGTCCCGGCCTGGGCAGCCGGCCGCGCCGTCTGGCGCTCGACCCAGGCCGGGATCGCGCGGCGGGCGGCGATCTCCTCCTCGCAGGCCCCCCTTTCGCGGCCAGCGCGATCCGCGCTCGCCAGGGCATCAGGCCGGCAGGGCGTCAGTCGAGTTTCATGGAGCTTTTTTCCGCCCGCCCGGCCGGTAGTCCTCGGCGATGTTCCCCGCCAGCTGCGCCTCTGTGAACAGGACCGGCCGGGTTTTCATGGCGGCGAACAGCGGAACCTGGTCGGCGTAGTGCTTCGAGACCGGCCGTTCAGCGCCAGACCCGAACTGGTGGATGCTCTCGCTGGCCAGATTGCCCGCCCGGTCCCAGGTCACGACCATGATGTAGGTGTCGCCGGCCACGCCGGTCAGGCGACCGTCCTTCTCCGGCTTGCCATAGACGGCGCGCAGGACATCGGGTCCGCCATCGATGGGCAGGTCGACATCGCCGCGCCGGATGCGGTTGACCTCGCCCCAGGTCGGGTCGATGCGGCCGAACCCGGCCTTCAGCGTCTTGATCGAGGCCAGCAGGGCCTCGCGGACCGAAACCTTCGGACCGTCGCCGGAGCGACCGTTGATGACCGCCAGCGCGGTCGTCACGCCGAGGGGCGCGGCCCGGCTGTCGCGGTCGGTGCGCAGGTTCCAGCCGGCCAGCAGCGATTTGGCGGCCGCGAGGTCGGCGTCGCCGCCGGCGTCCAGCCTGGCGACCTCCGACAGAACTCCCGCCAGCTCCGACTTGCGGCTGTAGGCGAGGTCGTACTTGTAGGCCCGGAACTCGTCGCCCGAGATCGCCGGATCGGCGGCATAGGTCTCGGTCAGCCGCCAGGCGCGGTTGGTCATGTTGGTCTGCACGCCCATGCTGGCCGGATAGGCCTCGGGGTCCATGCCGTCGCCGAGGGCGGTGGACTGGTAAGGCGTGTTGTTGGCGTTGAAGACCAGACCCGATGGCGGATTCCACAGCTGCGGGACCTGGTCGAAGGATCGGTAGCCCTTCCACACCAGATCGGACCGGTCGCCCGGCAGGACGCCGGACCAGTCCACGCCCTCGCGCCGGTTGGGGAAAAGGCCATTGTAGACGTAGCCGATGTTCCCGGCCTTGTCGGCGTAGATGTAGTTGATGCTTGGCAGGGCCTGCAGCGCCATGGCGGCCTGCCATTCGGCGAGGTTGCCCGCCCGGTTCAGCCGCCAGTACTGCAGGGGCTGGCGCGCCTCGCCCATGCCGGCGTAGCGCAGCGCGTAGAGGCCGGACTTCGTCTCCAGCACCGGGCCATGGACGCTGCGCAGCACCGCCCGCTTCACCGTCCAGCGGAAGGGTCCCCAGAGCTTGACCCTCAGCTTCGCCTCGGAGCGTTCGAAGTCCTTCCACTGGCCGTCGAGGCGGTACTGGTTCCCGTTCGCCGGATTGATGACCAGTCGGTAGACGTCGATCAGGTCCGGATTGTTGACGGTGTTGGCCCAGCCCAGATGGGCGTTGTGGCCGTGCAGCATGAAGGGCGCGCCGGGGAAGAAGCCGCCGGCCACGTGCCAGCCCTCGCTGCTCTGCACCACGGCCTCATACCAGGCGACCGGGCCGGTGTAGGGCTGGTGCGAGTTGACCAGCAGCCGCGTCGCGCCATCGGCCGAGCGGGCCGGGGCCACGGCGACGCCGTTGGAGCCTTTGGGGAGCGGGTCCGGCTCGCGGGCGTTGAGCTTCCGAAGCTCCCCATCCAGGCCATAGAAGAACGGCGTCTTGAAAATGAAGCCCGCCGCGATGTCCTTGCCGGTCAGTGGCAGCAGGCCGGGCGCCACCTCGCCCGGGTGGGTGGCGGCGTAGTAGTTCACCCCGTCGGCATAGGCCTCCAGCACGGCGCGGACGTCGGCGGGCAGTGTTGAGTAGCCGGTGTCGACGGTGTTCCACACATCGAGCAGGCTGACGATGTAGTCGCCCGGCGCGGCGTCCAGGCCCTCCTCGGCCGCCAGCGCCCCGCGGGTGGCCAGGGCGACCTGCTGGAGGGTGGGGAAGTCGTCCTCGCTGTGGGCATAGGCCAGGCCGAAGGCGGCGTCGGCGTCGCGCCGGCCCAGGATGTGCGGCACGCCCCATCGATCGCGGCGGATGCGGACGTCGTACTGGCCAGCCTTGGCGATCAGCGGCGCGAGGTCCGGCCTGGCCGGTCGGTTGGGAACATCGATCAACAGCACCGTGGTGGCGGCGATCACCACG
>JBIKTU010000460.1:0-2589 GCA_044347965.1 Caulobacter sp. | reverse complement strand
CCCCTGATGATCCACTTCATGCCGTTCCCCCGATGTGTTTTGCGCCAGCGTAGCGCGCTCGACGGGGACATGCACTTCAGTGCGTGTCCCGGGCCGCTCGAAAACCGCGCATGGCGCTTGCCCCGGGGCGCGCAGGGAAGGGGACGCGCACTGAAGTGCATCTCCCCGGTTCCCCCTAGGGCGCCTGCCTTACTGCTAAGCCTTTGTAACGAAACGTCAGACGGCGGAGCCCGTTTCGACTTGCCGCGAGGCCGTGCGGCGGGCTAGGCAGACTTCCGCGCAAGGGGTCGATCCACACAGCCGCGTCAGATGGCCAGGGATCGGGACGCCCCGACATATGTAGGAGCGTCTGTGATGGGTGCTGAAGCCATCGAGGGCCTTGACCAGGCCCCCACGAAACACGCGCGTCTTGTTGCGTGGGTCAAGGATATCGCCACCCTCACCAAGCCTGACCGGGTCTACTGGTGTGACGGCTCCGACGCCGAGTGGGGGGGCCTGACCACGCAGCTGTGCGAGTCCGGCACCCTGACGCGGCTGAACCCCGAAAAGCGCCCCAACAGCTTCTACGCCGCCTCCGATCCGCGCGACGTCGCCCGGGTCGAGAGCCGCACCTTCATCTGCTCGCAGGACGAGGCCGACGCCGGCCCGACCAACAACTGGTCCGATCCGGTCGAGATGCGTGAGCGCCTGGGCAATCTGTTCGACGGCTGCATGCGCGGCCGCACGATGTACGTCGTCCCGTTCTGCATGGGCCCGCTCGGCTCGCCGATCAGCGCCCTGGGCGTGGAGATCACCGACAGCGCCTATGTCGCTATCTCGATGCGGGTCATGACCCGCATGGGCAAGGGCGCGCTGGACATGATGGGCGAGGACGGCTTCTTCGTCCCGGCCGTCCACACGCTGGGCGCGCCGCTGAGCCCCGGCCAGGCCGATGTCCCGTGGCCCTGCAACGACGACAAGTGGATCGTCCACTATCCCGAGACCCGCGAGATCTGGTCCTACGGCTCCGGCTATGGCGGCAACGCCCTGCTGGGCAAGAAGTGCTACGCCCTGCGCATCGCCAGCGTCATGGCCCGCGACGAGGGCTGGCTGGCCGAGCACATGCTGATCCTCAAGCTGACCTCGCCCAAGGGCGCGGTGCGGTTCGTGGCGGCGGCCTTCCCCAGCGCCTGCGGCAAGACCAACCTGGCCATGCTGCAGCCGACCATCGACGGCTGGAAGGCCGAGACGGTGGGCGACGACATCTGCTGGATGCGTTTCGGCGACGACGGCCGTCTTTACGCCATCAACCCGGAAGCCGGTTTCTTCGGCGTCGCGCCGGGCACCGGCATCGGCACCAACAAGAACGCCGTCGAGGCCCTGAACGAGAATGTGGTCTTCACCAACGTCGCCCTGACGCCCGACGGCGACGTCTGGTGGGAAGGTCTTACCGACGAGAAGCCCGCGAAGCTGACCGACTGGCGTGGCCGTCCCTGGACTCCCGAGAGCCCCGATCCCGCCGCCCATCCCAACGCCCGCTTCGCCGTCAGCGCCGCCCAGTGCCCGGTGATCGCCTCGGAGTGGGATGATCCCAAAGGCGTGCCGATCAGCGCCATCCTGTTCGGCGGCCGCCGCGCCAGCGCCGTGCCATTGGTCACCGAGGCCTTCGACTGGGCCCACGGAGTGTTCCTGGGCTCGACGGTCGCCTCGGAAGGCACCGCCGCGGCCGAGAACAAGGTCGGCGAACTGCGCCGCGATCCGTTCGCGATGCTTCCGTTCTGCGGCTACAACATGGGCGACTACTTCGGCCACTGGCTGGACGTCGGCGCCAAGGCTGACGCCGACAAGCTGCCGCGGATCTTCATGGTCAACTGGTTCCGCAAGGACGAGAACGGCCGCTTCGTGTGGCCGGGCTACGGCGAGAACAGCCGCGTCCTGAAGTGGATCTTCGAACGGCTTGAAGGCGAGACCGGCGCGGTCGATACCGCCATTGGTCGTCTGCCTGCGGCGGGTTCGCTGGACACCGTGGGCCTGGGCCTGACCGATGCGCAGCTGAAGATGCTGACCACGATCGACGCCGAGGTCTGGACCGAGGAAGCCTCGCTGATCCCGGCCTTCTTCGAGAAGTTCGGCGACCGCCTGCCGGCGAAGCTGTGGGCCGAGCACGAGGCGCTGACCACGCGCCTTGCGGCGGGTGTGAAGGCTGAGGCCGTGGTCGCGGCCTGATTTCTGGCGCAGTTGACAAGGAATAGGCGCCAACGGGAAACCGCCGGCGCCTTTTTCGTATCTGCGTCTGTGCGTCCTTCGACACGCCGCTTCGCGGCTGCTCAGGATGACTTGAACGGCAGGCTGACAACCTTGGTCATGCCGAGCAGCACCCGCAGGGTGCGTGTCGAAGCACGCAAAGCCTACTCGGCCGCCATCAGCGCCGGGTTCACGTCGCGGACCGGCAGCCTGACCACTTCGCCGGCGGCCGGAGCCCGCATCTCGGCCAGCTCTTCCGGCGTGACCATGAAGCCACGCTCGCGAGCCTTGCGGCCCAGGTCGATGCGCGAGGTCCAGGCGGCGATCGGGGCCGACAGCAGCATCGGCACGACGATTGGCCAGACC
>JBIKTU010000134.1:0-5739 GCA_044347965.1 Caulobacter sp. | reverse complement strand
CCGGCATCGGCGGGGCGATAATCGCCCCCATCTCCGCCAGCCGGACCATGGTGCGCAGGTGGCCCAGGTGCAGCGGGGTCTCGCGCACCATCAGGACCAGAGGCCGCCGCTCCTTCAGGGTGACATCAGCGGCGCGGGTGAGCAGGGACGAGGTCACTCCGGTGGCGATCTCGCTCATCGTGCGGATCGAACAGGGCGCGATGATCATGCCCAGAGCCCGGAACGAGCCGGAAGCGATGGAGGCGCCCACGTCGCCGACCTTGTGCACCACATCGGCCCGGGCCCCGACGTCGGCGACGGTCAGCCCGGCTTCCTGGGTCAGGGTCAGGGCCGCCGCGCGCGAGAGGATCAGGTGGCTTTCAACGTCCAGATCCCGGCAGGCGTCGAGCGCGCGCAGCCCATAGGCGGCGCCCGAGGCGCCGGAGATTCCGACGATGAGTCTGCTGCGGGCGGCTGCGGTCATGATCCCTTCCGGCGCGGGCGCGTGAACGCCCAGATCGCGCTTTCGGCCTTGCGGCGCAAGCGCAACGATATGTGATCTGACTCTTGGACCGTGCGGGTGTTCACTATCGTCTGTCTAAAGAAGAGGAGACGGACGTATGGCGCTGGATGCCCGTATTCGTGAACTCGGTAACCGTCATCAGACCCTGGACCGGCTTATCGAGGACGAGTTGCGACGACCCGCTTCCGACGACATTCGCCTGAAGGAACTCAAACGACAGAAACTCCGCCTGAAGGAAGAGATCGAGAACCTCAGGCTGCGGGTTCACTAGAAGCGAAAGGGGCGCTCCCGGCCAGACCGGAGCGCCCCCTTTTTTTTCGGGGACATGCGCTTCAGGGCGTGTCCCCGGCAGCTTCAGCAAGCGGCAGGGGACACGTACCTGAGGCGGTACATGTCCCTTGGCCCGCCTAGTCTTCGTCGTCTTCGCCGTCATCGCCAAAGTTGGCGAACACGTCCGAGTCCGAGACCCGGCGCTTCAGTACGTCTTCCTCGACCTCGGGCTCAGGCTCGGGTTCGGCGACGGGGCGCAGCGCGTCGGTCGGCAGGATGCCCTTCTTGAGGTCGTCCTTGGCCTTCTTGTCAGCCGCCTTCCGAACCACGCCGTCCAGTTCGATCTGGGTGGTCAGGCCGAGCGTCACCGGATCGACCGGCTTGATGTTGGCGCTGTTCCAGTGGCTGCGGTCGCGCACCGACTCGATGGTCGCCTTGGTGGTGCCCAGCAGCTTGGAGATCTGCGCGTCGGCCACTTCCGGGTGGTTACGGACGAACCAGGCGATGGCGTCGGGACGGTCCTGGCGGCGCGACACGGGGGTGTAGCGCGGGGCCTTCTTCACCGGCTTCAGCAGTTCGGCGTGACGGCTCTTCTGGGCCAGCATGCGGTACTTTGCATCGGCGGCGGCCTTGTCCAGCTCTTCGCGGTTCAGCTGGCCGTTGGCGATCGGGTCGGCGCCGCGGATGTCACGGGCGACCTCGCCGTCGGCGATGCCGCGGACTTCCAGCGGGTGCAGGCCACAGAAGGCGGCGATCTGCTCGAAGGTCAGCGAGGTGTTGTCCACGAGCCAGACGGCGGTCGCCTTCGGCATCAGGATTTGGTCGGACATGACGGGCTCCAGAAACGACGGCGCCCGGCCTTTCGGCCGGGCGGGGTATTGGATTCCCTCTATAAGGGCGATCACGGACAAAGGAAACGGCGTTCGTTTGCGTCCCTGTGATCCGCTCATCCCGGCGAATGCCGGGACCCAGTTGCGTGCACCGGAATGCGGTCAGGATTCGAAGATCTGAGTTTGAATCTGGGTCCCGGCATTCGCCGGGATGAGCGGGGTATGGGAGCGCTAAGCCGCCTCCACCCCGAACTGCAGCTGCGCCAGCCGCGAGTACAGCCCGCCCTTCTTGACCAGCGCGGCATGCGTGCCTTGTTCGACGACCGCGCCGTCTTCCATGACCACGATCCGGTCGGCGCGCAGGACGGTGGCCAGGCGGTGGGCGATGACCAGGGTGGTGCGCTCGCCCATGGCGCTTTCCAGCGCCTTCTGGACCAGCCGCTCGTTCTCCGCGTCCAGGGCGCTGGTCGCCTCGTCGAGCAGCAGCACCGGCGCGTCGCGGACCAGGGCGCGTGCGATGGCCAGCCGCTGCTTCTGTCCGCCGGACAGGGTCTTGGCCCGCTCGCCGACCGGGGTGTCGAAGCCTTCCGGCAGCGCCTTGATGAAGCCTTCGGCCTCGGCGGCGCGGGCGGCGGCGAACACTTCCTCCAGGCTGGCGTCCTCGCGGCCGAAGCGGATGTTCTCCAGCGCCGAGCCGGAGAACAGGGCCGAGTCCTGGGCCACCAGGGCCAGCCGGGCGCGCACCTCTTCCGGGTCGGCGTCGCGCAGGTCGACGCCGTCGAGGATAACCCGGCCCTCCTGCGGATCATAAAAGCGCAGCAGCAGGCGCAGCACGGTGCTCTTGCCTGCGCCCGAGGGGCCGACCAGGGCCACCGTTTCGCCGGGCGCCACGGTCAGGTCGAAGCCGCGCAGGGCGGGCAGGTCCGGCCGGCCGGGATAGGCGAAGGTCACGCCCTCGAAGGCGATCTCGCCCCGGGCCGGCGACGGCAGGGTCTTCGGCCTGGCCGGCGCAGCGATGCCCGGTCTGGCGTCCAGCAGTTCGCCGATACGCTGCATGGCGCCGGCCGCTTTCTGGACGTCGCCCCAGACCTCGCCCAGGGCTCCGACACCGCTGGCGGCCATCACTGACAGGAAGACGAACTGGATCAGGTCGCCCGGCGTCATCCCGCCGGTCAGCACCGAATGGGCGGCGCGCCACAGCACGAAGGCGACGCCGCCGAAGATCAGGCCGATGACGATGACGGTCATCAGGGCGCGGGCCCGGATGCGGCTGGCCGCGGCCTTGAACGCCACCTCGACCGAGTCGCCGAAGCGGCGGTCGGCGGTCCGCTCGCGGCCGAAGGCCTGCACGGTCTCCAGCGCATCGAGGCTTTCGCCCGCGAAGCCGACGGCGTCGGCGAACCGGTCCTGGGCGGTGGTGGACAGCGTCCGCACCTTGCGCCCGAAGATGAAGAGCGGCGCGATGACGACCGGCGCCAGCGCCATGACCGCCAGGGTCAGCATCGGCGAGACGGTGAACATCACGATTGTCGCGCCGATCGTCGACAGCATGTTGCGCAGCGCCACCGAGGCGGAAGTGCCGACCAGGGTCTCGATCAGGGTCACGTCGGTGGTCAGGCGCGACAGCACCTCGCCCGTCCGCGTCTTGAGGAAGTAGGAGGCGTCCAGCGTCAGGATGTGGCGGTAGACCGACGTGCGCAGGTCGGCGACCACCCGCTCGCCCAGCAGCGACACGAAGAAGAACCGCCCGGCCGTCGCGATGGCCAGCACCGAGACGACGCCCATGCCGATCAGGAAAGTCTGGTTGAGTTGCTCGGCCGAGCCCGAGCCGAAGCCCCTGTCGACCACCAGGCGCGCCGCGGCGGTGAGGCCCAGTGTGGCGGCGGTGGAGAACAGCAGGAAGAACCCGGCGGCGGCGGCGTAGCCCCAGTGGGCGCGGACAAAAGGCAGCAGCCGGCCCAGCGTCTTGACGTTGCGGCTGCGGGGCCGCTTGGCGGCCGCCTCGGCGATGCCGGCGGCCAGCTCGGCCCCTGCGCCCGGCCGGCCGTCGGCGACCGGATCGCTCGCGGCTATATCGGTCATCAGTTGGGCCCCTTGCCTTCCACGCGCCCGTTCTGTATAGCCGCCCGTCTTCGACCGCACCGACTTTCTCGGCGCGCGTCACACTCATTTCCTCCAAGTCGGTTGGACCGCCCGATGAAACAAGACACCCATCCCGACTACCACTTCATCACGGTGGTTCTGACGAACGGCGAGTCGTACCAGACCCGTTCGACCTTCGGTAAGGAAGGCGCGACCCTGAACCTCGACATCGATCCGTCGACGCACCCGGCCTGGACCGGCGGCAACGCCCACATGCTGGACCGCGGCGGCCGCGTGTCGCGCTTCAACGCGAAGTTCGCCGGCTTCACCACCAAGAAGTAGGCTCACGCCCCTTCGACGCGAATTCGAAAGGCCGGCCGCAGTGATGCGGCCGGCCTTTTGGCGTTTCAGACGCCGGCAGGTCGGCCTTCAGCCAGACTCCGGAAGCTGATCGGACCGCCCTCGCCGAAGTGAAACTCCCATTCGTCCTCATGTGAGGAAAGTACGATCTTGGCCATGTCGAACGCGAGGCTGGAAGCCTGGAAGGCACAAGCCCCGTAGGCCGCCACCTGATGTTCGCGAAAGCCGGAGACACTGATCTCGGCGCGAAAGTCGCCGAGCGAGTTGGCGATCGGCTCCGGATCGTGGATCGAAATGCTGGAAGGGATCGCCAGAGCATCCGACCGGCGCACAGCCGTGAACCCGAACCGCAGGGCGGCGGGTTCTCTCAGAAAGGCTGGTCCTGACGACATAGCGCCCCCGGGCACGGCGCGCGCCTGACCGTCCGCACGATGGCAGAATGGCATATCGGGGCGATTGTGTCGAAACAATCCCACCTTGACGCGAGCGACCTTGGGGCTTCGGGAGCCAGCGCCTCAGCTACGCCCCCGCCCCCCCGAACGCGCCCTTCAGGCGGTCCATCTGGCTGAGGACGGCGTTGGGCGTCTCCTCGGCCGACGGCTCGACGTACATGCGGCGGTCCAGGTGCCGGACGCGGTCGTAGAGCCGGCCCGAACGGTCGAGCAGGTGCAGCAGGGAAAGCGGCAGATCATGCAGGGCTTCACTGTCGCCCGGGTCAGCATCTTCCTGGTCGACCCGGTAACGGTCATCGCAGGCCGCTTCCGGCGCCATGTCGCCCTCGCGCACCGCGCGCTGCACCAGCAGCCACGAGGCGACGCGCATCAGCCGGGTGGTCAGCCGCATGCTTTCCGAGGCGTAGGCCAGGGCCGCGCTGCGCGACAACAGCTTGGAATCCTGCCGCCCGCCGCCGTCCAGATAGGCGGCGGTCTCCTCGACGAGGTCCATGCCTTCCTGGAAGGTCCGGTCGAACAGTTCCGAGCGGGCGAAATCGCTGATCACGTTCGCACGCCATGGCGTCGATGCCGGCGCACTGAAATCGCTCATGGACACATTCGCCCCTTAATCTCATCCGCGGGACGAACTTGCCCGCCTGGCCGCAACGGCTGCAACGCCCGTGCCAAGCTGTCCGTCCGCGGATCGCCCCCGTTCTCGTCGATCAGGTCTTGCCCAGATTGAAGAAGGCGTCGGCCGCCGAACGACCCGCCCGCTTCTTCTCGATCTGGCCCCGCACGCGAGCCAGTTCGGCCTCCAGAAGCTCTATGCGCTCCTCGAGTTCGGAAACGCCGAAAAGGTCGAGGTCCTCGCGGGTCACCGCCAGCAGCGCGTCGCCGCGCCCTCCGCGAGGGCCTGCCGGTTCTTCCAGCATGATCTGACCTCCCTATCGCCAAAGCCGTGTTTCACATATCTGACGCCTGCAAGCGCCAGGGCGCAACCCCGCCGGAGAAAGCGACCATGTCCCAGACCATGATGACGGCCATCGCCATCGAGGGCGGCAAGGGCGCCGCCGAGGCGCTGAAGCCTGTGCAGATGCCTGTTCCGGCTCCGGCGAACGGCGAGATCCTGATCCGTGTCAGGGCCGCCGGCGTCAACCGCCCCGACATCGTCCAGCGCCTGGGCTTCTACCCTGCCCCTCCCGGCGCGCCGGAGACCCTGGGCCTGGAGGTCGCCGGCGAGGTGGTGACGGCGGCGGGCCGA
>JBIKTU010000133.1:0-5762 GCA_044347965.1 Caulobacter sp. | reverse complement strand
AAGGCGCTGCGGGCCGAGGGCTACCGGATCATCCTGGTCAATTCCAACCCCGCCACGATCATGACCGACCCGGACGTGGCGGACGCGACCTATGTCGAGCCGATCACGCCGGAAATGGTCGAGAAGATCATCGCCGCCGAGCGCCCCGACGCCCTCCTTCCGACCATGGGCGGCCAGACCGCACTGAACACCGCCCTGGCCCTCGAGAGCCGCGGCGTCCTGGCCCGCTACGGGGTCGAGATGATCGGCGCCCGGGCCGAGGTGATCGACAAGGCCGAGGACCGCCAGAAGTTCCGCGACGCCATGGACAAGCTCGGCCTGGAAAGCCCCAAGTCCAAGGCCGCCCACACCCTGGAGGAGGCCATGGAGGGCCTGGCCTTCGTCGGCCTGCCCGCCATCATCCGCCCCTCCTTCACCCTGGCCGGGACCGGCGGCGGCATCGCCTACAATGTCGAGGAGTTCCGCGAGATCGTGGAGCGCGGCCTGGACCTCTCGCCGACCACAGAGGTGCTCATCGAGGAGAGCGTCCTGGGCTGGAAGGAGTATGAGATGGAGGTCGTCCGCGACAAGGCGGACAACTGCATCATCATCTGCTCCATCGAGAACATCGACCCGATGGGCGTCCACACCGGCGACTCCATCACCGTGGCGCCGGCCCTGACCCTGACGGACAAGGAATACCAGATCATGCGGTCGGCCTCGATCGCCGTCCTGCGCGAGATCGGGGTGGAGACCGGGGGCTCGAACGTCCAGTTCGCCATCAACCCGAAGGACGGGCGCATGGTGGTCATCGAGATGAACCCGCGGGTGTCGCGGTCCTCGGCCCTGGCGTCGAAGGCCACGGGCTTTCCGATCGCCAAGGTCGCCGCCCGGCTGGCGGTCGGCTACACGCTCGACGAGCTGGCCAACGACATCACCGGCGGCGCCATGCCGGCCAGCTTCGAGCCGAGCATCGACTATGTCGTCACCAAGATCCCCCGCTTCGCGTTCGAGAAGTACCCGGGCAGCGAACCGCACCTGACCACCTCGATGAAGTCGGTGGGCGAGGTCATGGCCATCGGCCGCACCTTCGCCGAAAGCCTGCAGAAGGCCCTGCGCGGGCTGGAGACCGGCCTGACGGGCCTGGACGAGATCGAGATCGAGGGCGCCGGCGACCCGGATACAGCCCACGCCGCCGTGCTCCGCGCCCTGGCCATGCCGACCCCGGACCGCCTTCGCGTCATCGCCCAGGCCTTCCGCCACGGCCTGACGGTCGAGGAGATCAACGGGGCCTGTTCCTACGAGCCCTGGTTCCTGCGCCAGATCGCCGACATCGTGCGCGAGGAAGGCCACGTCCGTGTCGCCGGCCTGCCCGCCGAAGCCGCCGCCATGCGCCGGCTCAAGGCCATGGGCTTCTCCGACGCCCGGCTGGCGAAGCTGGTCAGCGGCAGCGAGGTCGGCGTCCGCGCCGCCCGTCAGGCCCTGGACGTCCGCCCGGTGTTCAAGCGCATCGACACCTGCGCCGGCGAGTTCGCGGCCACCACGCCCTACATGTACTCGACCTACGAGACCGGGGCGCTCGGCCAGGCGGCGGACTGCGAGTCCGAGCCCAGCAACCGCCGCAAGGCGATCATCCTCGGCGGCGGCCCCAACCGGATCGGCCAGGGCATCGAGTTCGACTACTGCTGCTGCCACGCGGCCTTCGCGCTCGACGCCATCGGCATCGAGTCGATCATGGTCAACTGCAACCCCGAGACCGTCTCGACCGACTACGACACCTCCGACCGCCTCTACTTCGAGCCGCTGACGGCCGAGGACGTGCTGGAGCTGATCCATGTCGAGCAGAAGAACGGGACCCTGGCCGGCGTCATCGTCCAGTTCGGCGGCCAGACGCCGCTGAAGCTGGCCCATCCGCTGGAGCAGGCCGGCATCCCGATCCTGGGCACCAGCGTCGACTCCATCGACCTGGCCGAGGACCGCGAGCGCTTCCAGCAGCTGCTGCACCGCCTGGACATCGCCCAGCCGGTCAACGCCCTGGCCCGCAGCGCCGCCGAATGCTTCACCGCCGCCGCGCAGGTCGGCTACCCGATCGTCATCCGTCCCTCCTACGTGCTGGGCGGCCGAGGCATGGAGATCATCCGCGACGACGAGCAGCTGGAGCGCTACGTCCGCACCGCCGTCGAGGTCAGCGGCGACGCGCCGATCCTGATCGACCAGTACCTGAGCCGCGCCACCGAAGTGGACATCGACGCCCTCTGCGACGGGACCGACGTCTTCGTCGCCGGCGTGCTGGAGCATATCGAGGAAGCCGGCGTGCACAGCGGCGACAGCGCCTGCTCGATGCCGCCCTTCTCGCTGCGCCCGGAGATCATCGCGGAACTCAAGCGCCAGACCGTCGCCATGGCCCTGGCCCTGAACGTCCGGGGCCTGATGAACGTGCAGTTCGCCATCGAGGAGCCGCACTCCGACGCCCCGCGCATCTATGTGCTGGAAGTGAACCCCCGCGCCTCGCGCACGGTGCCTTTCGTGGCCAAGACCATCGGCCGGCCGGTCGCGGCCATCGCCGCCCGGATCATGGCCGGCGAGTCCCTGGCCAGCTTCGGCCTGGTCGACCGGCCCTACGACCATATCGCGGTGAAGGAGGCGGTCTTCCCGTTCGCCCGCTTCGCCGGGGTCGACACGGTGCTGGGCCCGGAGATGCGCTCGACCGGCGAGGTCATGGGCCTGGACTGGAAGCGCGACGGCGAGACCAGCATGGCCCCCGCCTTCGCCCGCGCCTTCGCCAAGAGCCAGCTCGGCGGCGGCGTCACCCTGCCAACCGCCGGCACGGCCTTCGTGTCGGTCAAGGACAGCGACAAGGTCTGGATCCTCGAACCGGTCCGCCTGCTGCAGGCGGCGGGCTTCCGCGTGCTGACCACCGCCGGCACCGGCGCCTGGCTGCGCGAGCAGGGGGTGGAGACCGAGCTCGTGCGCAAGGTCCTGGAGGGCCGCCCGCACATCGTCGACGCCATGAAGAACGGCGAGGTCCAGCTGGTCTTCAACACCACCGAGGGCAAGCAGTCGCTGAGCGACAGCTTCGCGATCCGCCGCACGGCACTGATGATGAAGATCCCCTACTACACCACCTCGGCCGGCGCCCTGGCGGCCGCCCAGGCCATCAGCACCGCGCCGCTGGAGGCGCTGGAGGTGAGGGCGCTGCAGAGCTACTGAGGCTCGACGAACGGCGTTTTGCAATTTTGAGATGCACAGCGTAGCCTTCCTCCAGAACGGGAGGACGGGGGATGGTGGTTCGATCAGCCGACACGGAGGCCCGCGCCCGGCGACCTCGCGCACCGCAGGCGGACCAGTTCGAGGCCGTGGTCTACGTCCACGGCATCGGTTCGCAGCGACGATACGAAGAGACCAGCCGGCTGGTCGACCAGCTCGATGAGTTTTCCCGCAGCGATCACGGCGTTGCGCCGGCGCCGGGCAGGCTCAGCTCTATCAAAGGACGGGTCGAGCCGCTGCGTGACGGCTGCGGCGGCAAGCCCGGCGACATCGTCGGCTACATCGACACCACCCATTCGGTCGGCGACAGCAGCTCCGGGACCCTCGGGAAAGTCCGCTTCTACGAGGCCTACTGGGCGCCGGTGATGGCCGATGTGACCTCCGCCAGGGACCTGCTGTTCTGGTTGTTGCGGCAGCCGGGCCGACCCTGGCGCACCTTGACGTCACCGTGGCGGGACCGCCAACGCCTGCGCCGCTCGCGCCTGGTCGCCCTGCTCGAGCGCAACGACGGCGTGACCCACGACGAGGCCCAGGACGTCCTGGAGGCCTATTCGAAGTTCGAACAGCTCGACCATCAGGACAACCCCGACTACCGCACCGGCTCCTTCGGCGGGTTCCTCAAGTATCTCGCGGCCAAACACGAGGGCCCGAAACTGGAGCGTCTCAAGGTCGTCGCGAAGGCCTGGCGACGGGCCTACGTCCTCGATGAGCTGCGCAACATGCTCGTGCTCTGGACCATGGCGTTGTTCCTGCTCCTGCTCGGCGCCGGCGCGCTCACCCTGGCGTTCATGCTGCTGGAGTGGGCCTCCGGCCTGCTTCCCGGTGGCGGCGGCAAGGCCATCGACGGCAGGGCCGCGATCCCCCTGGCGGTGGCGGTCGCGGGGGGCCTGGGCCTGACCAAGACCTTCAACGACTACCTCGGCGACGTGCAGGCCTGGGCGACCTACCAGGAGACCGACGCCAAGCACGCGGCGCGCAATGAAACGCTCGAGCGCTGCATGACCGTGCTCATGCACGTGCTGAAGGACCCCAACTGCGGTCGGGTGACCATCGTCGCCCACAGCCTGGGCACCAGCGTTGCGCACGACGCCCTGCTTGCGCTGCGGCGCCGGAACCTGGCCGCGGGCGACGTGAAGACGGTGATGAAGGAGCCGACGCCCCTCGAAAAGATCGAGCACTTCGTCACGCTCGGCAGCCCGATCGACAAGATCGAGTACTTCTTCGAGAGCTTTTCGTCCTACTCCCACCGCTTCAAGCGGGTGGTCGAGGATTTCCGGGGCGACATCAACGAGGCCCCCTTCACCGCCGGCGGCCTGCCGCACATCCACTGGATCAACTACTGGGACCAGGCCGACATCATCAGCGGCGCCCTGCACTCGCCGGCCGGCAAGGACCTCAATATCCAGAGGGTCGACAATGTGCAGGTGGCCAGCCTGGCGTTTCCGGCTATCGGCGGGTCGCACTCCGGCTATTTCACGCACCGCCGCGTGGTCAGCGACCTGTTTGCGATCATCTACGGCCGTCAGTGGTCGTTCGTCGGCAAGACGGTTCCCGACATCCGCAAGGCCTTCATCGGGCCGGTGCAGTCCTTCGACCCGCGCGTCTTCATCCAGCTCGGCGTCCTGGCCCTGCCCTGGCTGATCCTGGCGGGTCTTTGGGTGAAGTTCGGAATCTGGGGCCATATCTCGGCGGCCGTCACGACGGCGGGCGAGGCGATCTGGACCGGGAGCCCCGACGCCTTCCTGACCCTCTGGTCCCGGATCCTGGCGGCCGAGACAGACCGTGATCCCGCAGTCCCGATCTGGATTGGGGTCGGCCTCGCGGTCGCCGCCCTTGTCATCTGCTGGCGCCTGGGCAGGCGTCAGCGCCAGCCGATCCCGCCTCGGGCAACCTGGCGGAAGGCTAAGGCCGGGCCCAGGGCGAAGCCCGCCTCGGCGTCGCCGGACTCCGCGACCTGAGCCGGATCCGGCGGGGCTACTCTTTCAGGTCCACCGGATCCTATTCCGGGGTGATCGACCTGCTCACCCCTCCGGTCTCCGCGCTCCGGCTGGCAAACGTCACCCCTGTCCCCGGTCTGAACAGGGACAAGGGCGAGAATGTCAGAGGTTGGAGCTACGCCACGGCCTCGAACGTCAGCACCCGGTCCCCGGCGCGGGCGCCGCGTGACCGGTCGTAGCCGCCGATGACCCGCACATCGCTGAACCCCGACTGGCGCAGGGCCAGCTCGAACTCCGCCACCCCCCAGGCGCGCTGGACCATCGGGTCGATCTGGGTCTCCACCAGCCGGTGATCGCGCCAGCGCTCGTAGCGGTAGCGGGCGGCGAAGGTCTGCCTCAGCCAGTCGGTCCCCGTCCCGGCGCCCTCAAGGGTCAGCAGATCGCCGTTCGGGGCGGTCCAGCTGCGGCGGTCGGTGATCGGGCGGGCCAGGGCCGACAGCGGCTGGAGATCGATCATCAACAAGCCGCCCGGCTCCAGATGGTCGTGGAACCGCCGCAGCACGTCGAGCGCGACGGCGA
>JBIKTU010000132.1:0-5764 GCA_044347965.1 Caulobacter sp. | reverse complement strand
CCCGGCGTCACCGATGTAGAGCTCGGCGGCCTTGGCGGCGACATTGCCTCCCCAGGACTGACCGTGAAGCAGGGTGCGTTCCGGACGGCCATACAGCGACCAGAAGATCCGGCGGCTGTTGTCGGTGTCCTCGGCCGCCATCCGGACGCCGTAGCCGCCGCGGCGGTAGGTCGATCCGATCCAGGCGTAGCCATGACGGACCATGACCGAGAACCGGTCCAGATCCTCAAGCGGGTCAGTGGCTTCAGGCGCGCCCGTCCGCGGTCCGCCATGGGCATGGACGATGAGGCGACGGTTCCAGTTCGGCGGGATGGCCGCGATGTACCAGGCGCCGTTGGCGTCCTGACCCGAGACGCAGCGGACGCCTTGTCCAACCGACGGCGGGCAAGGGACCGACGCGGGCGCCGCCTCCCCTCCTCCCGCCAGGCCGGGCGAGGGGGCCAGAAGCAGGGCCGACAGCAACAGCACCAGGCGCATCATGGCGAACTCATCGGCAGGCGTGGAGACGCGGGTGTATCAGGCCCGCGCCTCCAGGGGTCAGAAGGACTTGGAGATGTTGACGTACCACGACCGGCCGTAGGGACGGTGAACGGACCCCAGATAGCCGCCGTCCGCCAGCGGAGGGCCTTCGTCGGTCAGGTCCCGGACGCCGATCCGCAGCGCGGTCCCCGAGGCGAGACCCGCATCCTCGAACTCGAACTGGCCGTACAGGTTGGCGACCAGTTGCTCCTCGACCACCCAGGGCTTGCCAGTGGCGCTGAGCAGTGAGGGCTGTTCGATCTCGCTGACGTACTGGGTGGAGAAGCCCATCCGCCACGGGCCGTTGCGCCAGATGAAGGTCGTGCTGATCTTCCATTCCGGTCGGCCGTTCTGGGCGATGAGCTGGCTGGAATCCGGCAGGGCGGTCAGCGGATCGATGACGCCCGACTCGCGGGCGGCATAAAGCGAGTCGATGATGTCGCCCGGCTCGCGCGAGTAGGTCAGAAGCTGCGAGGCGTTGGCCCGGAAGGTGAAGCTTCCCCAGGCCGTCCGGCGTTTGCTCCAGGAGAAGCCGAAGTCGACCCCTTCGACGGTCTGGGGCAGCAGGTTGATGAACCGGTCGTTGATCGAGACCACGTCGCCGACCGGGGCGAGACCGCTGCCGGCGAACAGGGCCACGTCATCGGCGTCCGGCGTCGCCCGCACGACATTCGGGTTGGAGCTGGTCTGGACCCGGTTCAGGTAGTCCAGCGTCAGGGCCGCCTGGGCGCCCAGCAGGCCGACGATCTGTTCCTGTTCGATCGACCAGCGGTCGACCGTGAAGGTGAAGTCGCCCCACGACTCCGGCAGGAAACGCGGCTCGAACACCAGGCCGATGGACTGGTTCGTGCTTTCCTCGGGCTTGAGATCGGGGTTGCCGGCCACGAGCAGGGAAACACTGGCCCCCTGCGTGCACTGCGCCATCGAGGTGATGGTCCCGGCGAGCAGCGCGGGCTGGCAGCGGTAGTAGTCGGTGCCGCTGGCGAGGCGGGCGTACTGGGTTGCGTTGACCTGCTCGAGGTTGGGCGCCCGGAATCCCTGGGAGTAGGACCCGCGGACCCGGAAACCGTCGAACAGATCCCAGGCCACGGCGACCTTCGGCTTGGTGACCGAACCGAAGTCCGAATAGTCCTCGAACCGTCCGGCGATCTGCATGTCGAGGCTGCGGACCAGCGGAACGTTCATCTCCGGCGAAACGACCGGAACGGCGAACTCGAGGAAGGCGCCTGTGACAGTGCGCTTGCCGCGGGTATCAGGGTTGGGGCTGACGGCCGCGACGTTGGAGAGGCTGGTTTCGCCACTGACCGAGTCGACGAAGGTGATCGTCCCGTCGAGGTTCTCGTCCCGGTCGTCGAACTGGGTTTCGCGCCGGAACTCCGCCCCGAAGGCGACGCCGACCGGGCCGCCGGGCAGCTCGAACAGGTCGCTGCGCGACATCTTGAAATCGGCCAGCGACAGGGTCGTCCGCGAAAACCGCTTCATGTCGAAGGTGATGGTGTCGATCGCGGTCCGGGACGACGGCGAACAGTCACCACGGGTCGTCGCGGTGATGCAGCCCCCGCTGAAGGGATTGTAGGCCTCCGGCGTCGACATGGCGAGCTGGGCCTGAAGCGCGGTCCGGTTGATATTCGGCGAGATATCCTCGGCCTCGGCCTCGGAGTAGAGCAGCGCGGACTCCCATTCGAACCCTCGCCACTCGCCCCGGAGACCGCCCAGGAACCGTGACTGGTAGTTGTTCACGGTAACGTCCTGAACGCCGGCGTCGACGAAGCGGTAGCTGGTCAGCAGGATGGGAAGCCCCGCGGTGGGGACATTGATCAGGTTCGGGAGGCGGTTGAGATTGACCGACCCGTTCGCGAAGTTGACCGGGCCGAACGGGTTCCAGTAGTTGCTCGCGGGGATCCAGATCCGGTTCAGGTTGACGACCGGCGGCTGCACGGCGCGGCTCTCGGCCCCGTAGAAGCCGACCTCGCCGAACGCGGTGATCGTCGGGGTCAGTTCATAGTGTCCGGTAAGGTAGATGTTGGTCCGCTGCAGGTCCGACCGGATGGTCGTTCCGTCCCGCGTGTCATACCGCAGTTCCCGGATGTCGCTGTTGAACGAGCCCGCCCCCTGCACAAGGCAGAGGCCGTTGTTGAGGTTGACCGCGACCGTCGACCCGCAACCGAAGCTTTGGGGCTGGATGCGGAACGCGCCCGCTGACGTGGCGAGGATGGCGGTGCCTATGCGCGGGCGCAGGGCAGACGTGCTGCCGGGGGTGCTCAGTCGGGCCCACGGCGTGTTCGAGGAGCGGCCATCCGGGACGGTGGACGTCTCGAAACCGGGCTGGTTCGCGAAGAAGGGCCTCATGTCGTCGCTGCGGGTGAAGTCCTGATCCTCGGCCTTCAGCGCGGTACGGTCGCTGTAGCTGGCGAACAGCGAGATGTTGCCACGGTCGAAGTTCTTGCCGGCGAAGAGGCTGGTCTCGAACTCACGAAGGCTGGTCCCTTCGGCGCCGCTGTACTGCGCGTCGACCTCGATGCCGTCGAAATCGCTCCGGAGCACGGTGTTGACCACCCCGGCCACAGCGTCGGCGCCGTAGATGGCCGCGGCCCCGTCGAGCAGCACCTCAAGCCGCTCCAGCCCCGAAACGGGAACGGCGTTGGAGTTGTAGCTGAGAACCGGCACCGTACCGGTGTCGGATGTGCCCTGGCTTGTCGGGTGCTGGACCATGCGCCGGCCGTTCAGCAGGACCAGGGTGTTTCCGACGCCCAGCGAGCGGAGGTTCACGGAATTGACGTCGCCGCGCGCGGAGTTGCTGGTCTGCGGGTTGTTGGCGGGGTCGAACAGGACGTCGCCCATCTGGGGGATGGAGCGGAACAGGTCGTCGCCCGAGGCCGGGCCGACAGCGTCGATCTGATCCTGGTCGATGACGACGACCGGCAGGGCCGCCGTGGTCGAGGCGCCGCGGATCTGCGAGCCGACGACAACCACTTCCTCTACGTCGGTGGGCGCGGCCGCCGCGTCGGGGGCAGCCTGCGCGGCCGCCATTCCGGCCGAGGCGAGGATCGCCAGCGTGGCGACGCCGCCCAGCAACGCGGTGCGATGGATGTCTCTCATGGTCTTGTCCTCCCTATTCGCCCCGGCCGCTCAATCGGCCGTTATGGCGCCCTTGTCCCCCGGCCCCGCCGCCGGATCGGGCGGTGCGGCCAATGCTTTCGGTCCGGACCCGAGCGCGGTCTGCAGCATCTCGCGGTCCAGCTGTCCTTCCCACCGGGCAACCACCAGGGTCGCAACGGCGTTGCCGATGAAGTTTGTCAGCGCCCGGCACTCGCTCATGAAGCGGTCGATGCCGAGGATCAGCGCCATGCCGGCCACCGGCACGCTGGGCACGACAGCCAGGGTCGCGGCCAGGGTGATGAATCCGGCGCCGGTAATGCCGGCGGCGCCCTTGGAACTGAGCATCGCGACCAGCAGCAGCAGGATTTGGTCCTGCAGGCTGAGTTCGATGTTCATGGCCTGGGCGATGAACAGCGCCGCCATCGTCATGTAGATGTTGGTGCCGTCCAGATTGAAGGAGTAGCCGGTGGGAACCACCAGCCCGACCACCGCCTTGGGCGCGCCGGCGCGCTCGAGCTTCTCCATCAGGCTGGGCAGCGCCGCTTCCGAGGAGGAGGTGCCGAGCACCAGCAACAGCTCTTCCTTCAGGTAGGCCACCAGCCGGAAGATCGAGAAGCCGTTGACCCAGGCCACCACGCCCAGGATGCCGAACACGAAGACCAGCGAGGTCAGGTAGAAGGTGGCGATCAGCGCGGCCAGGTTGGCGATCGCGCCGAGCCCGTAGGCCCCGATCGTGAAGGCGAACGCTCCGAATGCCCCGACCGGCGCCGCCTTCATCAGGATGGCCACCAGTTTGAAGACAATCTGGCTGAGCGCTTCAAGGGCGCGCTGCACCGGGGCGGCGGCGTCGCCGACGATGGCCATGGCGACCCCGAACAGGATCGAGACAAACAGCACCTGCAGGATGTTGCCGTCCACGAAGGCGCTGATGA
Source organism: Caulobacter sp. (assembly GCA_044347965.1). Taxonomy (GTDB): domain Bacteria; phylum Pseudomonadota; class Alphaproteobacteria; order Caulobacterales; family Caulobacteraceae; genus Caulobacter. Next base: position 1,214 of record JBIKTU010000132.1, on the reverse strand, counting down.
GGGTGCCGGGAATGATCCCGGTCAGGAAGCCGATGATCGTCGTCTCGTGCGCCGCCTCGGCATACTGGCTGATGGCCCCGGCATCTAGGGAGGCCGGATCGATGTTCAGGCCACGCCCCGGCTGGACGACGTTGGCGATGACCAGGCCGATGATCAGCGCCAGGGTCGAGAAGACCAGGAAATAGGCGAACGCCTTGGTGGCGACCCGGCCGATCTGCTTGAGATCGCGCATGCCGGCGATGCCGGTGGTGATGGTCAGGAAGATCACCGGGGCGATGATCATCTTCACCAGCTTGATGAAGGCGTCGCCCAGCGGCTTGAGGCTCTCGCCGAACTCAGGCCAGAAGTGCCCTATCGCCCCGCCGGCGATGATCGCCACCAGAACGATGAAGTAGAGGCTGCGATAGAAAGGGCGGCGGGCGACGGGCGCGCCTGCGCTGGCGACTGCTGTATTCATCACGCGACCTCCCCGTGGAGCTGCGGAAGGCTCCGGTCTCGACTGCGCTCTGACTGGCGCTATTCGGGCAATCATCGGACCACTATCGAGTGGCGGCCAAGCGGTTTCGGAATGCGTTCAAGGCATTGATTTTTATGTGAAAGTCTTGCCGGGATCTACACTGGCGGCCGTATTCGTGCGGATTTCCGCACGCCGTGAATCGACATTCGTGCGGAAATTCGCATGCTAGGGGCATGCGGCTGCCTGAATCCAATCCGGCCCAGTGGCGATTGTTCATTGCGATCTGGCTCGTCATCGCGGTCGTCGCCATAGCGGCGAGCGGCGCTTTCGCCCGCCGGGACGCGATGGCGACCGCGCGGCGGCAGGCGACCACGGCCAGCGCCCTGCACACCGCCGTTCTCCGCAGCGAACTGGAACGGCATCGCTCGCTGCCCATGGTCCTGGCGCAGGATCCGGACCTGGCCCGGCTGCTCGCCCGCCCCACCTCGGAGGCGACGACCCGCCTCAACCTCAAGTTCGAGGCTCTCGCCAGAGATGTCCGCGCGGCGGCCATCTACGCTCTCGACGCCAACGGCAAGACCCTGGCTGCCAGCAACTGGAGACTTCCGACCAGCTTCGTCGGGTCGGACTACCGGTTTCGCCCCTACTATTTCGAGGCCATGCGGGATGGGCAGGCTACCTTCTTCGCCCTGGGCACGGTCAGCGGCCGGCCCGGCCTTTATCTGTCTCGCCGCGTGGATGACACGGCAGGCCGGGC
>JBIKTU010000131.1:0-5786 GCA_044347965.1 Caulobacter sp. | reverse complement strand
TCGTCCAGGCCTATGTGGCCGTCGATCTCGATGAACCGCTCGGACCGGGGACGCGGGCGACCGTCCAGGCCGGTCGCTTCATGCTGAACCTGGGCTCGCGACGGCTGGTGGCCGCCGACGACTACCGGAACACGACCAACGGATACACCGGGCTGCGCGCGGACCTTTCCCTCGCGTCGGGGATCAGGACGACGCTCGTCTACACGATGCCGCAGGTCCGCCTTCCCGACGACCTGCCCTCGCTCCTGGACAACCGCGGCCGGGTCGACCGGGCGACTGATGCTGTCGTCCTCTGGGGCGGGGTCGTCAGCAAGGCGAATCTCTTCGCCGGCGCCACGGTCGAGGCGTCCTACCTGCGGTTCGACGAACGGGACGCTCCGGGTCGGCCCACCCGCGACCGGCGTCTGGACTCGGTGAGCCTCCGGCTGATCCGCGATCCCAGGCCGGGCGCCGTCGACTATGAGGTCGAGGTCATCCGCCAGACCGGCTCGGTCAGCGCGGGCCTGGGCCCGGCCGCCGCGCGGCTGGACGTATCGGCGGGCTTTGTTCATGCCGAGGCGGGAGTCAGCCTGGACAGCGCATGGTCACCCCGGCTTTCCGCAGAGTTCGACTACGCCAGCGGCGACGACGGCGACCCGGCGTTCGGCCGCTTCGACACCCTTTTCGGCATGCGTCGCGCCGAACTTGCGCCCTCCGGACTCTACAACGCCGTCGGTCGCGCCAACATCCTGACGCCGGGCCTGCGGATCGAAGCCTCGCCGAATGCGCGGGTCGACCTGTTTCTCGCCGGCCGTCTGCTGTGGCTGGCGTCGGATACGGACAGCTTCTCCACGACGGGAGTGCGCGACGCCGCCGGGCGTTCGGGCGATTTCGCCGGCCGCCAGCTCGACGGACGCGTGCGCTGGTGGATCGTGCCCGCCGCCCTGCGGCTGGAGCTGAACGGGGTCTGGCTTTCGAAGGCGGATTTTCTCAAGGCCGCGCCGAACGCGCCCCGGACGGGGGACAGCCGCTACCTGTCCCTGAACCTGACGGCGCTGTTCTGACAGCCGGTGAGCGGCGGCGCCGCGCTTAAACCGCCAGCGGCAAGGCCTCCAGGCGCGTCTCGCCGGGCGCCGGTTCCCGGTGGCGGATCGACACAGCCATGCCGGGACCCGCGCTGGTCACGGCGATGTCAGCCGCCAGCTGCTGCGACAGCGCCCGGACGATGCTTGTGCCCAGCCCGGGCGGGGCGTCGGCGGGGTCCCTGGGCAGGCCGACGCCGTTGTCGGTGACCGACAGCGTCCAGTCCGGGCCCTGTGAGCGATAGCGGACGACGATGCGGCCTGCCCCCCCGTTGGGGAAGGCGTGCTTGAGCGAGTTGATGACCAGTTCGGTGACGATCAGGCCCAGGCTCACCGAAACGTCGGCGGTCGAGAGGCTGTCGTCGGAATCCACGGACAGCACGATCTGGCCGGGGTCGCGGATCATCGAGGCGCTGATGCTGGCGCACAGCGCGGTGAAATAGGCGCGCAGCTCGACATCGCCCACCGAGGTCTCGGACAGCTGCCGTTGCAGCTCCGCCACCGACATCACCCGGTTGTGGGCGTCGGTGAGGTAGATACGCGTCTCCTCGGAGTGGGTCTTGCGGGCCGTGTGCAGGATGACGCTGGCGATGATCTGCAGACTGTTGGCCACACGATGCTGAAGCTCCTGCATCAGGACGCCCTTTTCCTGGACCAGCCTGTCGCGAAGGGCCTCGGCGCCCCGCGCGTCGGTGACATCCGCTACGGTCAGCATCAGCCGCACGGCCGCGTGCGCGCCATAGCTGAGATTGCGGGCGTTGAGCACGAGGCGGCGCAATGGCTCGCCGGGCGCCTGGAGGTCCAGTTCATAGGCCTCGATCTCGGCCGCGCCCGAGACCGTCGTCGTCAGCAGCGAGCGAAGCTGGGGCACATCCCATTCGCCCTGGCCGAGTGAAAAGACCGACCGGCCGATGATGGCGGCCGGGTCGATCCTGAAGGCGCGGCTGAAGGATCCGCTGGCGGCGATCACCTTGAGGTCGCCATCCAGCAGCAGCACCGGCGCGGTGGACGACTGGACGAGCGCCAGGGCCAGCCCGAGGACAGCCTCGCCGTCCAGGGTAGCGGCGACCATATGCGGTCCTTTCGGTTCTCAGGTCTGTCGATCAATCCGCGCCGACCGGAATTCGCGTTCGGATCGACAGAAACGCCAGCGGATCGCGATGACCAAGACCTTATCACGACAATCGGAAAGGACCCGCAACTATATCTTCAAGCAAAGATTGCACGGGCCCGCCCCCGTGGGCGCCCGAAAGGGTCGATCGTGACAGGCGCGTGACGGGGACGACTTCGCGGATACTTCACCGCTGTTCCGTCTAGAACGGGACCCTCATGAGCCTGAGCAGGATCAGCGCGACCACCACGGTGGCCGGCACCGCCAGGCTCCAGTACAGCATATCCTTCACGGCAAGCCCTCCAAGCCTTCCCGGCCGCGGGACAAACGCCGTCTGTCGGGCGAGGTTCCCGCGCGGCCCCTCCCCGAGGCCGGTTCCGACCCTGACGTGATTCGCTGCCGGCGTGATCGCGGACCGGACAGGCCGCGCTGTCCGCGACCAGGTCGCTCCGCGCGATGAGGGTCCTTGGCAGGGTTTTCGATGGATTCAGCTTTTCCTGCGCAAAGTTCCGCTCCTGCTGCATGCAACCGTCTGCCTGAATGTCCCGGCTAAGAACCGCTCTCAAGATCGACAACGCCGTCCTGACGCCGAAGGACTTCGCCGCCATGGTCATGCGGCACGAAGCGTTCGCCTCCGGCCGTCGCGGAGGGGCGCGCGCCATCGGCCGCTTCATCGAGGTGCGCGGCGTAGCCTGCATAAAGCGAATGCTCGCCGACGCCGACTTCACCGGCGCCAACTTCGAGGACGCCGTCCTGGCCGGCAGCGACCTGTCACAAGCCAGCTTCTACTGCGCCAATCTCGCCAGGACCGATCTGCGCCGGGCGATCCTGCGTCGGGCGGACCTGCGCGGCGCCAAGCTCGGCGGGGCTATACTGACGTCGGCGGTGCTGGATGAGGCCGACCTTCGGGCGGCCGTCCTGTGCCTGGTCGACGAGCTTACCGGACTGCGCTGGATGGGCTCCTCCGTGGACGCCCGGGGGGCGTCGCTGAATGACGCGGACTTGTCGGAAGCAGTCGCCCATGGCGTCGACTTCTCCAACTGTAGTCTGCGCGGGGCCTCGCTGCGGTCGGCCAACCTGAAGAACGCCAACTTCACCAACGCCAACCTCAGTCGCGTGAACCTTATGGGCGCCCGGCTGGAGGGGGTGCGCATGCGGGGCGCGATCCTCACCGGCGTCGATGTCCAACGTCTTTATCTGCCGCCGTCCGCCCTCGAGGGCTGCGTGTTGGACCCCACGCCCGAGGCCCAGGGGATGGCGGACCTCATTCGCGCCGAAATTGATCGCGCCGAGGCCTCGATCCACTCGTCCGCCCGCGCCGGCTGCCGCGCCGGCTGCCGCGCCGACGTCTCCGGCCGTGACCTGAGGACCGCGCCGGTGTTTCGCAATCGCACCCTGCCAGGCCTGGCGGCCGCCGATGTGCTGGCCGTCGACATGGACTTTTCCGAATCCCAGCTGCAGGCCGCCTGCTTCGACGGCGCGGACCTGAGGGGCGTCAATTTCTCGGGCTCGGACCTGCGCGGCGCGAGCTTCCGGGGCGCCAACCTGACACACGCCCGGTTCGCCAACGCCGACGTGAGATCTTTGAAGCTGGAGGGCGGCGCGATCCGGCCGACCGACTTCTCCGCGGCGCGTCTTGATGGGACCGGCATGGAGCCGCCGATAAAGGAGCCGCTCCTGCTACCGATCTAGTCGGCTCAGGCCGCCACCGTCGCCTGGACCGTCCTGAACAGCAGGTGCTCGACCGAGACCTTGCTGATCAGCTCGCGGTTCATCGAGATCAGGCCGCAGACGAACCCATCCTGCGCCGTACTGGCCAGGTCCGGCGTCGGCTGGATGTCCCCGACCGCCACGGTGACGATGTCGGACACCTCGTCGACCAGCAGGCCGGCGAGGCGCTGCTCATGCTGCAGGACGATGGTCACGCTGCGCGTCGAGGGGCCGGCCGACGGCAGGCCCAGCCGGATCGACGCGTCGATGATCGGCAGGACCGCCCCGCGCAGGTTGGTGACGCCCCGGACGTAGTCCGGCGACTGCGGCAACCGGGTCTCCGCGGACCAGCCTCGGATCTCCCGCACGGTCATGATGTCGACGCAGAAGGACTGCTCGGCGACCCTGAACACGATGTACTCCCCGCATTCAGCCTCGCGGCGGGCCAGGCTGTCCATGATCAGAACTCTTCCCAGCTGGAGGTCTCGGCCTTCAGGGCGTTGGCTCCGCTCGTCATCGGGGCAGGCGCAACTCCGGAAAGTCTTAGACGCGCCTGAAGAACCGCGGGAGCCGTGGGGGCGCGCCGGGCAGGGGGGGGCGCCTCTTGCGCCGGGTCGGAGCCCGTCAGCTGGAACCGGCCGACGAGGCGGCCCAGTTCCGCCGTCTCGGACTTCAGGGAATGGGTGGCCGCGGTCGATTGCTCGACCATGGCTGCGTTCTGCTGGGTCACCTGGTCCATGTGATTGACGGCGTTGTTGACCTCGTGGAGGCCGTTGGCCTGCTCCTTGGACGAGGCGGCGATCTCGGCGACAAGGCCGTTGATCTCGGCCACGCGCTCGACGATGCGCTTGAGCGCGCCGCCGGTCTCGCCGACCAGCCTGGCGCCCTGGCCGACATGCTGGGTGCTGGCGGAGATCAGGGTCTTGATCTCCTTGGCCGCCTCTGCGGAACGCTGGGCCAGGGCCCGCACCTCGGAGGCCACGACCGCGAAGCCGCGCCCGGCGTCCCCGGCGCGCGCCGCCTCGACGCCGGCGTTCAACGCCAGAAGGTTGGTCTGGAAGGCGATCTCGTCGATGACGCCGATGATCTGGGCGATCTGGCCTGAAGAGGACTCGATCTGGCCCATGGCCGTGACCGCGTCGTCCATGATCAGGCCGGAATGCTCGGCTTCCTCGCGGGCTGTGCCGACGAGACTCGCGGCCTGGCCGGCGCCGTCCGCCGCCTTGCGCACCGCGGCGGTCAGTTCGTCGAGCGCGGCGGCGGTTTCCTCCAGGCTGGCGGCCTGCTGTTCGGTGCGCCGGGACAGGTCGTCGGAGGCCAGGGAAATCTCGTCCGACCCGCTGCGAATGCCGTCCGATGCCCGCGAGACGGCGCGAAGGGTCTCGGCGAGCGAGTCCACCGCTGCGTTGTAGTCATCCTTCAGCCTCTGGAACTCGGGCGACACCGCCTCGCTGAACGGCGTCGCCAGGTCGCCGGCGGCCAGACGGGCCAGAGCCCGGCCCAGGGCCTCGACGGCCTGGGTCTGTCGGGCTTCAGCGGCAAGCCGGATGTCCTCCGCCGCCTTGCGCTGTTCCTCCAGGGTCTCGATGTAGATCGAGATGGCGAAGTCCATGTCCAGCAGGACGGCCTTGATCAGACTGGCGATCTTGCGACCCAGCGCATCGCCGCCGCCCTTCTTCGCCGAAAAGCCCCTGGGCCAATCCTCCCGGACCACGGCCTTGATCAGCTGCTCGGTCAGCAGGGCGTAGCCGCCGATGTACCAGCGCGGCTCCAGACCGATCCGGGCATGGACCTGGCCGATGGCGCGGACGCCGCGGACATAGTCCTCGCCGTAGTTGGCCGAGGCTATGATCCCCCAGTGCTGCTGCTGGCGGCCGGCGGCGGTGTCGATGTTGGAATCGCTG
>JBIKTU010000129.1:0-5812 GCA_044347965.1 Caulobacter sp. | reverse complement strand
CTTTCGGGACTCTAAGTCATTGAAATCATGGAGCGGCCGGGGGGAATCGAACCCCCGACATTCAGCTTGGGAAGCTGACGTTCTACCTCTGAACTACGGCCGCGCGAGAGGCGTCATAGCGGCTCGGGGCGATGGCCTCAAGGCAGGTCGGGGCCGTCGCGTGCGGCGATGAGGGCGCCGGGCGTGACAGGGCGGCCGAAATGGAAGCCCTGCAGGTAGTCGCAGCCGGCGGCCAGCAGGACCTCGCGCTGGGACTCGCTCTCGACCCCCTCGGCCACGACCTTCATGCCCAGTGTCCGGGCCAGCCTGGTCACCGAGGCGACGATCATCGCCGCCTGGTGGTCGCGGGTCACCGCATCGACGAAGGATTTGTCGATCTTGATGCAGTCGATGTCGAAGCGGTGCAGGTAGGTCAGGCTCGAATAGCCCGTGCCGAAATCATCCAGCGCGACACGCACGCCCGCCGCCCTCAGCACCCGCAGATTGTCCCGCGCCCGCTCGACGTCGTCGATGATCGCCGTCTCGGTCAGCTCGACCTGGATGCGTTCGGGGCACAGGTCGCTGTCCTTCGCATACTGCAGGATGCGCTCGCCGATGTTCTGGTAAAGGAACTGCCGCGCCGAGAGGTTGATCGAGACGTAGGGCCCGCCCCAGCGGCGGCAGTCCTTCATCGCCTGGCGCAGGATCCAGTCGCCCAGCTCCAGGATCAGGCCCGTGTCTTCGGCGACCGGAATGAAGTCGGCCGGCGAGACGGCCCCGAAGCGGTCGCTGGTCCAGCGGATCAGGGCCTCGTAGCCCTGGGTCTCGCGTGATCGCGCATCGACGATCGGCTGGTAGGCCATGGTGAACTCGCCGGCCCGCAGGGCGCGCTCGAGCCCGGCCTCCAGCGAAAGGCGGCGGCGCGACGAGCGGGCGCTCTCCTCGTCATGCAGACGGTAGCGGTTGCGCCCTTCCCGCTTGGCGGCCCGCAGGGCGAGGTCGGCCTGGCGCAGCAGGTCGCTGCTGTCCTGGTCGGCCTTCTGCCGGCAGACGCCGATACAGGCGCTGACCTGGACCTCGTGGCCATAGACCCGGCGGCTCTGGGCGCAGACCCGCAGCAGCTGGGCGCAGAATTCGGCGACGCCCTGCTCGCCGAGCGACTCGGTGACTATGCCGAACTCGTCGCCGCCCAGCCGCGCCAGCAGGCCGCCGCCCGGAACGGTGGCGCCCAGCGCCACGCCGATCTTGCGGATCAGGTCGTCGCCGGCCTCGTGCCCGAGCGTCTCGTTGACCAGTTTGAACCGGTCGATGTTGAGCAGGAAGATCGTCTGGCTCTGGAAGCCGTTGGCGATGCGGCCCGTCAGTTCCCCGACGAAGCCGGCGCGATTGGGCAGGCCGGTCAGGCTGTCATGGCGGGTGGCATGCAGCGCCACATCGAGCCTGGCCTGGATCTCGAGCTTTTCCAGTTCGAGCCTTCGGATCGTCTGATCGCGGTCGTCGAAACCCGTTTCGCCGGCTTCGCCGGAGCAGGCCGCCGCGCCGCTCGTCACGTCTGGGTTCATGGCCCGACCCTGGAATGGCCGCCATCAGCGGTCATGACAGCGGTGACACTGCACCGGAGGGACTCAAGAAATCGCTAAATGTCTGCAAGCTGACAGTCGCGCAGCCGATTGACGACCCCCGCCGGCTCCCGCACGATCCTTCAAACAAGCGTTGGGAGAGCGACCATGGCGGACGGAGAGCACGGGGAAGAGGCGCGGGCGAAGTTCCACGCCATGACCGAGAGCACCCAGGAGGACTGGGCGGTGATCGCGGCGGCCTCGGCCCAGTACGGCCGCGAGCTGCCCGAGCGGATCGTCAGCCACCTGAACCTGCTCAAGGGTGACTGCGGCGGCTTCGTCGTCGACCGGCTGGAGCACAGCCTGCAGACCGCCACCCGGGCCTTCCGCGACGGCCGCGACGAGGAGTATGTCGTCTGCGCCCTGCTGCACGACATCGGCGACGTGCTCTGCCCGCGCAATCACCCCGACATCGGGGCGGCGATGGTCTTCCCCTTCGTGTCCGAGGCCAACCACTTCATGGTCCAGCAGCACGGCATCTTCCAGGGCTACTACTTCTTCCACCACCTGGGCCTGGACCGCGACATGCGCGAGCAGTTCCGAGGCCATCCGCACTTCGAATACACGGCCCAGTTCTGCCACCTGTACGACCAGTCGGCCTTCGATCCGAACTACGACTCCATGCCGCTGGAAGCGTTCGTGCCGATGCTGCACCGGGTGATGAGCACGCCCAAGCGGTCCATCTACCTGCGGCCCAAGGTCGCCGCCGAATAGGTCCGGCGACCCGGCGCGAGGGCGATCACTGCGGCAGCCGCTCTACCGCGATGTCGCGGGCCAGGAGCTGGACCTGCACGCTGTCGTCGCCAACCAGATGGGCCGCGCCCACGGCGATAACCGTGACGCCCTTGCCTGCGAGCAGGATCTGGATCTGTCCGGCCCAGTCCTTGTTCCGGTCGACCAGAAGGGCCTGGTAGAGCTCGGGATAGTCGGCGGCCATCTCGGAGACCATCAGGGCGTTCAGGGCTTCCTGATCACCGGCGCTCCAGGCGGCGACCAGGGCGTCCAGCGTCGCCGGACCCGTGTCCATCTCGTCCAGGGCCGACAGCAGGAAGGCCAGCTCCACCGCCGGCGGCAGATCGGCGAAGAAGCCGATCTGCTGCTCGAGCGTCTCCAGCGTCCGGATCGGTTTTCCGGCGGCGCGGGCGGCGGCCTTCAGCTTTGACTCCACGCCGCTGGCCGGGTCGTAGCCGGCCTTGACCAACGGTCCGACGCTGAGGGTCAGTCCCGCCAGCCAGGGCCGCAGGGGTTCCAGAGCTGCGCCGCTGGCGCCCATGCCCGCGGCGGCGGCGTCGAGCCGGGCCTTCTGTTCGGGCGTGAGCTTGCTGCTCAAGGGGCGGGCGGGATCGAGGCCGTAGCGGGCGACCAGCGGCTGCATGGCCGCCGGATCGTCGGTCTCGACCTCGATCCACAGCGCGTCGGACTCGGCCATCGCCCTGTCGATGGCGGGGGTGCGCCAGACGGTGTCGGGCCGCAGCACATGGACCGTTCCCAGCAGGTAGATGGTCGAGTCCTCGTCCCGGACCACCCAGAGGGCGGGATCGGCGGCGGCCGGGAAGGCGGCGACGGCGCCGGCGGCCAGGATCGCGAGGGCGGCCAGGCCGCGCTTGAGGCGTTTGAACATGGAGGTCCTTTCAGCGGACTTGGAGTCGGAAATCGGGCGGAAGGGCGCGGGCGACTTCAGGAACCGCCCGATGGCGGCTGAGAGGGCCAGCGCCGGCTGGACGTGGACGGTCAGGTGAGGCCGCGGCGAACCGAGATCACCGAGGAGATGACGAGATAGAAGCCCATCAGGATGGTCATCATGTCCCAGGCGGTCAGGGCCGGGACCAGCTCGAGCTTCTCCGCCGCCGCCCACAGGAACAGGGCTCCCTGCAGGACCCAGAAGCAGACCGCGCCGGCCTCGGCGACCATCTGGCGGATCATCTCGTCGGCCCGGGTCCAGACCGACAGGTTCAGGAAGGTCTGCAGCAGGAACAGGGCGACGATGGCGGCCATCACCGCCCCGGCCAGCTGGCTGGACAGCGGCTGCGAGGCCAGGCGCGCGACGACAGGCGCGGCCATCATCAGGCCCGAGAGCGCCATGACGAGCGCCTGCTGGCGGTAGAAGCTGATCTGCGCCGGCCGCGCCGGGCGGTCGCTGGCCGGGTCCATGATCCTGCCGGCCAGACGTTTGCTGAACGTCGCGGCGACGAGGATCGCGCCGGTGACGAACAGCATGACGGCGATCAGCACCGCCAGATTGTCGGACCAGGTCAGGGCGCTGACGTCGATGTCGCCCTGCTTGGCCAGTCGGCCGACGAGGTATCCGAGGCCGCCGCCGAGGATGAGGCCGGCGGCGCCCTGCGCCAGGCGGGCGCGGTTGAGTCTGGGGCTGGAGGAGGTCGTGGTCATGAAGGATCTCACGGATGGATCTTCGGATCAGGCCTGGCCGTCGTCGAAGATGGATTCGATGGGCTGCCCGAAGAGGCGGGCGATGCGGAAGGCGAGCGGCAGGGACGGATCGTACTTGCCGGTCTCCAGGGCGTTGATGGTCTGGCGGGAGACCTCGAGCCGGTCGGCCAGGTCCGCCTGGCTCCAGTCGCGCTCGGCCCGCAGGATCTTGAGGCGGTTCTTCATCTCGCCCCCTACCGGTAGCGGCGCTTGATGAAGGGCTGGGCCAGCCCCATGCCGAAGCAGAAGATCGGGAAGGCCCAGAAGGACGGCAGCTTCGGCGCCCCGGCGTAGATCTCCAGGAAGCCCCAGACGGTCATGATGGCCAGGGTCAGCCCCACGCCCCAGAGCATGGACTCGACGAGGATGTTGCGGATGAACTCGTCGCCTTCCTCGCGAAGGTAGACGCCCATGATGGCGATGATGGCCAGCAGCGGCAGGGCGGGCAGCAGGGCCAGGCCCCAGGCGATCGGGCCGGTCGGCTCGTAGCGGTTGAAGACCCAGCTGACCGTGAAGATGGCGGCCACATAGACGGTCATGGTCGGGATGAAGCGGGCGATGTAGCGCTTCTGGGCGGGGTTTTTGGCGGTCGTCATGCGGGCCTCCAGGCCTGAAAGGGGGACGGTCAGCGGTTGCGGATCAGCCACCAGCCCGCCCAGCAGAGGACGTAGCCGATCAGCATCACGGCCAGGGTGAAGCCGACGCCGGCGACGAACAGTCCGGCCTCGGCGGGCGTCAGGCCGAAGGCGTCGACCGGACCGCGGGCGACGTCCAGCAGCGGGATGGCCACGGCGCCGACCAGGACCATTCCGGCCGATCCGCCCCAGAACCAGCTGAACTTGTGCGCCTCGCGCACCGCCTCGTCGGCGACGACCCACCAGCGGGCGCTGAGCCACAGGATGAGGCCGCCGACCGCGAGGACGACCAGGCCGGACACCACCGGCGGAACCGTCAGGCCCAAGCCCTCGATCAGGCCGCTGATCACGCCGATGCCGGCGCCGATCACCATGCAGACGAGCAGCAGCTGCACGAAACTCTGCCGGCGGCGGGGGCGGGATTGGGTTGTCACGTCATCTCTCCTTGTCGTTTTGACAAGGGAGCTTGTCACACAGGCGCCGACGTCATGTCAAGCACCCTGTACATTTTGTCTGAGACGCTTGTCGCCGCCCGGCTAGGTCCAGGGCTTGAAGTGCTTGGAGAGCTTCAGCCCCTGCCGCAGATAGTGGGAGCCGTCCTCGCCGTAGAGCCGGGTCGGCCGGGCGGTCAGGGGCTCATAGACCAGCCGCGCCACGGTCTGGCCGTCCTCAAGCAGGAACGGCGTCTCGTGGCTGCGCACCTCGAGCACGCCCTTGGAGCCCCGCGACCGGGTCTCGTCGGCCCCGAAGCCCGGGTCGAAGAAGCCGGCGTAATGGACGCGGAACTCCCCCACCGCCGGGTCGATCGGCGTCATCTCGGCCGCCTGGGTGACCGGGATCTCGATGTCGTCCTTGGAGGCCAGGATGTAGAACTCGTTGGGATCGAGCAGCAGCTCGCCCCGGCGCGATTCCAGCAGCTCCCAGAAGTCGCGCGGATCGAGCCCGTCCTCGACGTCCAGGTCGATGATCCCCGCATGGCGACGCCCGCGGAATCCGGCGATGCCGCTCGACAGGTCGACGCCGACATCGCGGCTGGCCAGCCGGGGCGGTTCGCCGAGCTTCAGCCGCAGCTGGTTCAGCCGCGTGCCCGTGCGGGCCAGCACGGAAAAGGTCTGGGGCGCGATCTCGACATACAGCGGCCCGGTATAG
>JBIKTU010000128.1:0-5832 GCA_044347965.1 Caulobacter sp. | reverse complement strand
TGGCTGGCCGCGTTCGGCGCCGACCCCGGCTGACAACCTGCCCCACCCGTCTCGTCTCGCCTGCGGCTCGCCGAGCCACCCTCCCCACAAGGGGGAGGGAGAGCGACGCTAGGCCCTTCTCCGGGCGCGCTCCGCCGCCGCCAGCGCGTCACCGGCCAGTCCGGTTGCCAGACGGAGAGGATGCGGGTCATGCTCGGCCGCCTCGTTCCACTCGAAAACCCAGGCGCCGGGACGACCGCCCCGACACCGCTCCAGCGCCACGCTCCAGCGCGGCGGACCCAGTCCCGGCTCGCCCGGCGGAGGGTGGCTGGCGGCGGAGCTGACCCGCCATCGCGTCGCCGCCGCCGAGCCGGTGGCGGCCTTGCGCGAGGCCCCGCCGAACGGCCGTCGTCGCAGGATCAGCCCCGTCGCCCCGTGCTTCTCGCAGGCCAGCTGCAGCCGCCGGCCGGCGGTCAGGTCGATGTCCTCGGTCTCGCCCAGCACGGCGGCGACGCCGGCCGAGCCCAGGGCGTCCTCCAGCGCCATCAGCGCCTGGGCCTCGTCCCGCACCCGCACCTGGATCAGCCTTCGGGCGGGAAAGCCCAGGCTCTCCAGCCCGGGGGCGTAGAGGTCGTCGCGGCGCATCACCCAGATCACCGCCCCGGTCGCCGCGAGCGGCCGGGCCAGCATGGCGCCAAAGCCGGCCGCCGCGGCGCAGACCTCTGTCTCCATCCCCTCGGCGACGATCTCGTGCCAGCGCCCCAGCGGCAGCCCCCCGCCGGGCAGGCAGTCGTCGACGCGCGGATCGCCGAACGGCTGGACCAGGGATGGAGTCCGAGTCCCCGCTTCCAGAGCGGCGACCTGGTCTCTCAGGACCGCAAGACGCGCCGCGCGCGACCCGGACATGATGTTCTCCAATGTTCCACTTTTGTTCTCATCCCTTGAGGAGGGAGAGTCAAGTCGCAAGCTATGGCGGCTCCGCGAACGTCGCTAAGGTGGCCGCTTCGAACGACTGTATGACTTCAGGGATCGGACCATCGTGGCCTTCAAGCGCATTCTCATCGCCAACCGGGGCGAGATCGCCATCCGCATCGCCCGGGCGGCGGCCGATCTGGGGATCGCGAGCGTGGCGGTCCATGCGCAGGACGACGCGGCCGCGCCGCATGTGACGGCCGCCGACGAGGTCGTGGCGCTGAAGGGCGCGGGGCCGAAGGCCTATCTCGACATCGATGGCGTGATCGCGGCGGCGAGGGCGGCCAGGTGCGACGCGATCCATCCCGGCTACGGCTTCCTGTCCGAGAACGCCGCCTTCGCCCGGGCCTGCGCGGCGGCGAAGATCGCTTTCATCGGCCCCTCGCCGGACGCGCTGGAGGCCTTTGGCGACAAGGCGAAGGCCCGCGCCATGGCCGCCAAGGCCAAGGTGCCGGTGCTGGCCGGGACGGGGCCCATCGACCTTGCCGGCGCCCGGGCCTTCTTCAAGAAGAACGGCCCGATGATGCTCAAGGCCGTGGCGGGCGGCGGCGGGCGCGGCATGCGGCTGGTCCGCACCGAGGCCGAGATCGAGTTCGCGCTGGCGGCCTGTTCCCGCGAGGCGCTGGCGGCGTTCGGGGACGGGGGCGTCTACGCCGAGTGGCTGGTCGAGGACGCCCGTCATATCGAGGTCCAGGTCGTCGCCGACGGCCGGGCCGTGGTGGCGGCCGGCGACCGCGACTGCTCGGTCCAGCGGCGCAACCAGAAGCTGGTCGAGATCGCCCCGGCGACCCTGCCGGACCCGTTGCGCAAGGCCCTGCACGAGGCGGCCGAGAGGCTGTGCGCTGCAGCCAAGTACCGCACCCTGGCGACCATCGAGTTCCTGGTCGACGGCAAGGGCGGCTTCGCCTTCATCGAGGCCAACGCCCGGCTGCAGGTCGAGCATACGATCACCGAGGAGGTCACCGGCCTCGACCTGGTCCGGATCCAGATCGAGCTCGCGGCGGGCAGGACCCTGGCCCAGGTCGGTCTGACGAAGACCCCGGTCCCGCAAGGCTTCGCGGTGCAGGCGCGGGTCAACCTGGAGACCCTGACGGCCGACGGCGGCGCCCTGCCCGGCGGGGGTCTGATCACCGCCTACGAGCCGCCCAGCGGGCCGGGGGTGCGGGTCGACGGCGCAGGCTACGCCGGCTACGTCACCAGCCCGTCCTACGACAGCCTGCTGGCCAAGGTGATCGTGCGCGGCGCCACCCTGGAGCAGGCCTGCGCCCGCACGGCCCGGGCCCTGGCCGAGTTCCGGCTGGAGGGGGTCGACAGCAACGCCGACCTGTTGCGCGCCGTGCTCGCCGAACCGGCGGTGACGGCCGGCGCGGCGACCACCAAGTTCTTCGAGACCAACCTCGCCGACCTGCTGGAGAAAGCAGGCCGCATTCAGCGAAAAGCGCCGCGAGATTTGGCGAGATCCGGCGAGAACGCGTCAAGATCGGCGAGTTCGGCGAAATCGGCTGAAGCCCCGCAGCTTCCCGACGACGGCACGGTCGCCGTCACCGCGCCGCTGCAGGCCACCGTCGGCTCGGTGGAGGTCGCCGAAGGTGATCTGGTCCGCCCGGGCCAGACCGTCGCCGTGCTCGAGGCGATGAAGATGGAGCATGTCGTCACCGCTTCCGAGGGCGGCCGCGTGGTCCGCATCCTGGCTGACAAGGGCGTCACCCTGCTCAAGGGCGCGCCGATCCTGATCCTGGAGCCCGTAGAGGTCGCCGCCGACGCGCAGGCCGCCGCCGCCGAGGTCGATCCCGACCATGTCCGCCCCGACCTGCAGGAGGTCATCGACCGCCACGCCTTCACCCTGGACGCCAACCGGCCGGAGGCGGTGGCGAAGCGGCGCCGGACCGGTCACCGCACCGCGCGGGAGAACCTGGACGACCTGCTCGATCCGGGCAGCTTCATCGAGTACGGCGCCCTGACCATCGCCGCCCAGCGCCGCCGCCGGACGATGGACGACCTCATCAAGAATACGCCCGCCGACGGGCTGATCGCCGGCATCGGCGCGATCAACGGCCACCTGTTCACGCCGGACAGGGCCCGGGTCGCGGCCCTGAGCTACGACTTCACCGTTCTGGCCGGCACCCAGGGCAACATGAACCACAAGAAGACCGACCGGCTGCTGCACATCGTCGAGGAGCAGAAGCTGCCGGTGGTCTGGTACGCCGAGGGCGGCGGCGGCCGGCCGGGCGACACCGACGGCACGGGCGTGGCGGGCCTGGACGTCACCACCTTCGGCAAGTTCGCCGCCCTGTCGGGCGAGGTGCCCAAGATCGCCATCGTCGCCGGCCGCTGCTTCGCCGGCAACGCGGCCATCGCGGGCCTCAGCGAGATCATCATCGCCACGAAGGACTCCAATCTCGGCATGGGCGGCCCGGCCATGATCGAGGGCGGCGGCCTGGGCGTGTTCAAGCCCGACGACATCGGTCCGAGCGAGGTGCAGTGGGCCAACGGCGTCATCGACATCCTGGCCGATGACGAGGCCCACGCGACCGCGCTGGCCAAACAGGCCCTGTCGAGCTTCCAGGGCAGGGTCGCCGACTGGACCGCCGCCGACCAGCGCGGCCTGCGCCGGTCGATCCCGGAGAACCGCCTGCGGGTCTATGACATCCGGCCGCTGATCGAGACCCTGGTCGACGACGGCTCGTTCCTGGAGCTGCGCCGCGGCTGGTCGCCGGGGATGATCACCGGCTTCGTGCGGATCGAGGGTCGGCCCATGGGCCTGATCGCCAACGATCCGCGTCACCTCGGCGGCGCCATCGACTGCGACGGGGCCGAGAAGGCCGCCCGCTTCCTGCAGCTGTGCGACGCCTTCGACCTGCCGGTGCTCAGCCTGTGCGACACGCCCGGCTTTATGGTCGGGCCCGACAGCGAAGCGGCCGGCGCCGTGCGCCGCGTCAGCCGCATGTTCATCGCCGGCGCCAAGCTGGGCGTGCCGCTGTTCACCATCGTGCTGCGCAAGGGCTATGGCCTGGGGGCCCAGGCCATGGCCGGCGGCGGCTTCCACGCCCCGGTGTTCATCGCCTCATGGCCGACCGGCGAGTTTGGCGGCATGGGCCTCGAAGGCGCGGTGCGCCTGGGTTACTCCAAGGAGCTGGCCGCCGAGACCGACCCGGAGAAGAACAAGGCCCTGTTCGAGCAGCTGGTCGGCCGTCTCTACGCCGCCGGCAAGGCGACCAGCATGGCCGCCGCGCTGGAGATCGACGCCGTCATCGACCCCGCCGAGACGCGCCGCTGGGTCGTACGCGGGCTCGACAGCTGCCCGGCACGGACAAAGCCGGCGCGTCGGTGGGTGGATGCGTGGTGATGGGGACTGCTTCCGGCATCGCCGGTAGCTCTCTCCCCACGATCTCTCTCAACCGTCATCGTCGGACTTGTTCCATAGCCTGTCCTCGGGTCGGCCTTCGGCCGAGCCCGGGGGACCCATGCGTGGTGAGCGCGACGAGCAGGACTCGTGCGTCCGACGCCTCATGATCCGCCGCCGTGTTCATGGGTCGTCGGAACAAGTCCGACGATGACGGCGGGTGGATGGGCGCCTACGCCGCCTTCGGCTTCAGCCGCGTGATGCCGAAACGCACGATCAGATAGGCCAGCAGGCCCATCGGGCCGAGCATGAAGGTCAGGACCATGATCGGGATCAGCAGCCAGTGGGGCACGCCGGCCTTCGGTGCGTCCTCGACCTGCCAGGTTCCGACCCAGAGGTCGAAGGCCAGGTAGTGGATCCAGGCCGGCAGCATGACCATCGGCGTCGACAGCAGGATCATCACGCCCGCCAGGGAGTCGAAGCCCCCGCCTTGCGGCGCGTCCGGCGCGCCCATGGCCCGGATCATCAGGATCGCATAGGCCAGGCTCAGCACCGCCGCCGCGCCCCGCGCCGCCGTCACCAGCGCCGGCCGCCGCAAAGGCGCCATCACCAGGCACAGCCATCCGACCACCGCCACGCCGGTCATGGCCGAGAAGATCAGCTCCAGATCCATGGTGTTTCCCCCCTGTTCTGCGGGGAGGCTAGCACGGGTTGGGGGGGCGTCTACCGGAGGGGGCGCAGCCCTCTTCTCCCTTCCTCCTCGATGGAGGAAGGGCGGGGATGGTGGTGTAGCATTGGCGGTGCGGGGAAAGCGCTGTTTGGCGCCGGCGCCTCGGAGCGCCCTTCCGCAAGCTCGGCGGCGACACCACCACCCAACCCTCCTCCATCGAGGAGGAGGGCTTTCCGAGCCCTACCCCCGCTCCAGCCTCAGCACCTCCACTTCATCCCCAACAGTCGCCGCCTCCGCCCCCGGCAGCCGGCGCAGCAGGCAGTCGGCGGCGGCGAAGACGGTGACCAGCGAGCTGTCCTGATCGGGGAAGGGGATCACCCCGTCCGGGTCGAGGCGGGCGCGCATCCAGTGTTCGCGGGGGCCGTTGGCGGGCAGGGGCGTCGCCAGCCGGGCGCTCTCCATGCGGTGTGGCGTGGTCGCGCCCTGCAGCGCCAGCACCAGCGGCCGCAGGAACAGTTCGGCGCAGACGAAGGCCGAGGCGGGGTTGCCGGGCAGGCCCAGCACCAGACGCCCGTCGCCCAGCCGCCCGAACCAGGTCGGCTTGCCCGGGCGGACATTGACCGTCTCGACGTCCAGTTCGAGACCCAGCGTCGCCAGCGCCGGCTTGACCAGGTCGTAATCGCCGACCGAGGCGCCGCCGACGGTGACGATCACATCGGCCTGGATATCGCGGACGGCGGCGGCGATGGCGGCCGCGTCGTCGCCGGTCGGGGCCAGCCGCGTCGGCGCCGCGCCCCAGCGGGCCAGCATGGCCAGCAGGCCGACGCTGCCCGACTCGTAGATCTGGAATGGCCCGGCGTCAGAGCCG
>JBIKTU010000127.1:0-5855 GCA_044347965.1 Caulobacter sp. | reverse complement strand
ATGTCGTCCAGCAGGCCTTCCAGGCGGCCGTCGTCGGTATTCTGGCGCTCTTCGCGAACGGCCCGGACCAGGCGGTCCAGCGAGGCCGGCGAAAGGTCTCCGTCGATCAACGCCAGCTTGATGTCGTCAAGGACATCGAGAATCCGGCCGGCCCTGCCGACCGCGCGCTTGCGACGCTCAAGCGGGCCACCGACGTCCTGCAACGCCAGCAGCGCCTCGATGCCCCCGACGCCCGACATCGCACCCGCGCGGGACACGCTGCCGACGGGCCCCGCGGCGCCCGCGGTTGGTACGCTGAACGCGCCCTGCCCAGTCGCCGATCGCGCCGCCCTCGCGCCGCCGACGCGTCCCGCACTGCTGGGTCCGGTGACCTTCATGGAGGCTGGAAGCCGCTCCCCTGTCCTTGTGAGACCCCATTGTCGGCTCCGTATGGTTAATGCCGGGCAAATTCTGCCGTTGCCGCACGGCGACCGGCGGGAGCGGCCAAAGATCATTGTTTTTGCTAGCCTTTCTTGTGGCGCGCTTCTCGCATGGGCACGCGCAGTACCGCCCTGCGCCTCGGGAGCCTCATGCGTAACAGCGTCATCGGCAGCGTCATCCTCGCCCTGGTCCTGGCTTTCGCCGGGCCTTGCTTCGCCAAGTCGCGGATCAAGGACGTGGTCGAGTTCGAGGGCGTGCGCGAGAACATGCTCACCGGCTACGGCATCGTGGTCGGCCTGAACGGCACCGGCGACAACCTGCGCAATGCTCCGATGACCCGCCAGAGCCTCGAGGCGATGTTCGAGCGCCTCGGCGTCAACGTCCGCGAGACCAATCTCAACACCAAGAACGTCGCCGTGGTCATGGTCACCGCCAAGCTGCCGCCATTCGCCGCCGCGGGTTCGCCGGTGGATGTCACGGTCTCGGCCGCCGGCGACGCCAAGAGCCTTCAGGGCGGAACTCTTCTGGTCACGTCGCTGCTGGGCGCGGACGGGCAGGTCTACGCCGTGGCCCAGGGCTCGGTTCAGACCGGATCCGTCTCGGCGGGCGGCGCTTCGGGCAGTTCAGTGTCGAAGGGCGTGCCCACCTCCGGCCGGATCGCCGGGGGCGCGATCATCGAGCGGGAGACGGGCTTCCAGCTGGCCTCGATGCCGCAGATGCGCCTGACGCTGCGCAACCCGGACTTCACCACCGCCCAGCGTATCGCGACGGCGATCAACACACGCTTTCCCGGTACGGCCAACGCCGAGAACCCGACGATCATCACGCTTCGCGCGCCCGTCGGCCAGACTCTGGTCGGCTTCATGGGCGCGGTTGAGAACCTGGAAGTCACCCCGGACTCTCCGGCCAAGGTCATCATCGACGAGACAGCCGGCGTGATCGTGATGGGCGAACAGGTGCGTATCTCCACTGTGGCCATCGCCCAGGGCAATCTGACCATCTCGGTCCAGGAAACGCCCCTGGTCAGCCAGCCGGCGCCCTTCAGCCGAGGTGAAACCACGACCGCCAGCGCTTCCCAGGTCAGCGTCGACGAGGAGCGCGGGCGTCAGCTGATCACCCTCAAGAGCGGCGCCTCGCTGTCCAGCCTCGTGTCCGGCCTCAACGCCCTGGGCGTCACGCCGCGCGACATGATCTCCATCCTGCAGGCCATCAAGGCCGCCGGCGCCCTCCAGGCCGACATCGAGGTGATGTGATGAGCGGAGCCTTCGCGATCCCCTCCGACATTCTGCTCGCCCAGCAGGGCCGCACCGCCGGTTCGACCGCCGAACTGGCCTCGCGCAAGCAGAAGGCCGCCGAGACGGCCCAGGCGTTCGAGGCGTCCTTCCTGTCGGCCATGCTGCAGCCGATGTTCGCCTCGCTGAACACCGAAGCGCCGTTTGGCGGCGGCAAGGGTGAGGAAATGTTCCGCTCCTTCCTGACCGAGGCCATCGCCAAACAGGTCGCCAAGGGCGGCGGCGTGGGCGTGGCCGATACTGTCCAGCGCGAAATGCTCAAGCTTCAGGGCCTCACCGAGTAAAGGATATTCCCATGGCGCTTGACGCCCGCGACGCCACCGACCGCGTCGAACAGCTGATTGTCCTGACCGACCGCCTGACCGCGATGATGGCGGACCAGTGCAAGGCCTTTGAGGAGCGCCGTCCCCAGGACGCCGCCGCCTCGATGGAAGAGATGACCCGCCTGGCCAACCTTTACCGTCACGAGTCCATGAGGGTCCGCACGGCTCCGGCGCTGATCGAGGAAGCCTCCCTGACGCTTCGCACGCAGCTGATGCGCGCCACGGAAGCCTTCGACGCCGTGCTGGCCCGCCAGGGGCGGGCGCTGGAAGCCGCCAGAACGATCACCGAGGGTCTGGTTCGCGCTATCGCCGACGAGGTCGCCTCACAGCGCAGCAGCGGCAGCGGATATGGCCCCGGCGCCGCGGCGCAGTCCGGCGACGCCAGGGCGATCACGCTGAACAAGCGCGCCTGATTGATCCAGATCAGGGCCGGCCGTCGTCTGCCGGTTTCAACTGTCGTGGATGGCCTACGACCACGACATCGCCCGCTGTGACGAAGCCGCCTTCATCGCGGAGGTCAGGGCCTTCCTCGCCAAAGCCCTGACACCGGAGCTGAGGGAAGCTGGCCGTCGGACCCTCGGCGTCCACAGCGATATCGCCGCCTGCCGCACCTGGCATCGGCGCCTGTTCAACAAGGGCTGGATCGCGCCGGCCTGGCCCGCCGCATGGGGCGGCGCGGGCTGGTCTTCGCGGCGCAAGTTCCTTTTCGACCGCGAATGCGCCCTGAACGATGCGCCGGTGCTGTTCGCCGGAGGCTTGCGCAGTCTGGGCCCCCTGTTGATCGAAATTGGCACGCCGGCCCAGCGGGCGAAGTACCTGACTCCGATCCTGTCGGGGGACGATCTCTGGGCCCAGGCCTTCTCGGAGCCCGGCGCCGGATCGGACCTCGCCAGGATTTCCACACGGGCGGTGCGGGACGGCGACGACTATGTCATCGACGGCGCCAAGATCTGGACCACCGGCGCCCATCTGGCCAACCGGTTGTTCGCCATCGTCCGAACGTCCGACGAGGCCAGGCCACAGCAGGGCCTGACCTTTCTGCTCATCGACCTGCCCGCGCCGGGCCTGACCATCTCGCCGATCATCACCATCGACGGAGAGCATGAGCTCAACGCCCTGTTCTTCGACGGCGTGCGGGTCCCCGTCGCCAACCGCGTCGGCGAGGAGGGCGATGGCTGGAGCGTCGCCAAGCGGCTGATGCAGATGGCCCGCTCGAACAACACGCCCTCGGC
Source organism: Caulobacter sp. (assembly GCA_044347965.1). Classification (GTDB taxonomy): domain Bacteria; phylum Pseudomonadota; class Alphaproteobacteria; order Caulobacterales; family Caulobacteraceae; genus Caulobacter. Next base: position 2,588 of record JBIKTU010000127.1, on the reverse strand, counting down.
GCTGGTCCGCCGGGTCTTTCAGCGCGCCCGCTCGGCGGCTTTGACCACTGACGGTCTGGAGCCCGGCCTGCTGCGTCGGCTGGCCGAGGCCGAGCTGGATCTGCTGGCCTTCGAACAGTCGGAACTGGCCGCCATGCCGGACGGCGTGCCGCGCACTGGCGACCAGACCACGCCCTCCATGCTGAAGCTGCTCGGCAGCGAACTCCACCAACGCGTCGCTGAACTGGCCATGGAGATCGCCGGCCCGTACCGACTCCCTGCCCAGGCTCTGTTTCACGATGAAGGCGGCGAGCTCGCTGACGGGGCGCGGGCCACGGCAAAGCACTTGGCGACCCGCGCGGCGAGCATCTACTCGGGAACCAGCGAGACCCAGCGCAACGTGATCGCCGGCGCGATTCTGCGAGGGTGACCTAGAAGGGGCGCGCGGCCCGTTCCGCGGCGAGGGATACGAAGGTCGGGGTCTGCGGCGTCGGCGCGCGCTCGGCCTGCAGTCGCGCCTCCACCCAGCGCCAGAGCGCCGCAATCTCGCTGGCGGCCGCCCCCTCCGGTTCGTGCTCCTGGGCAACCATGCCAAGGGCGACGCTCTGCTGGTAGGCCACACGACTCCGAAGTCCGATCGGCGCGACAACACCGCCCAGGGCGCGCAGCGCCGCCACGGCCTCGCCGACGGCCGGGTTCTCGTGCCCGTTGCGTCGCGGCGGCGCCTGATTCAGCACGAAGACCACCTCGCGATGGAAGCTCTGGGCGAGCGCGGCGGTATCGGCCACCGCCTTCAGGTCGAAGAAGTTTGGTCGAGACACCACGGCGCAGAGGTCGGCGCAGCGTATGGCCTGCTCGACGTCGGCCTCCAGGGTCGGGCCGGTGTCGACGATCAGCAGGTCTACCCCGTCGCGGCGCGCCTCCTGCTGACGAGTGAACAGCGCGCCCGGCTTGAGGGGTTCAACCACGATGTCGCCGAGCGTCCGCAAACGACGCCATTCGACCGAAGACTGCTGGCGATCAAGGTCGACCAGCAGTGTCGACAGTCCAGCCTTCCGGGCCGCCACCGCAAGGTGAAGCGCGAGTGTGGTCTTTCCGGTCCCGCCTTTGCGGGAAAGTACGGCGAGCGTTTTCATCGCCTGTCCCAAATCGGTACGAACGCTGGTCTTCGGAGCAGCAATCGTGCCCGCGCGGCGACAATGAGGCTTTATCGTCTCACGCGCATGAAACAGGCGCCGAAAACGGGCGCCCGGCCGGTCACGCCCTTTGAAGCAGCAGGCCCAGCAGGCGTCCCGCCGCAAGGATAGGCGCCGGGCTCTGCTCGACCCTGGCCTGGATGAGGCAGCCTTCCAGGGTGGCGATCGCGACGCCCGCTCGTTCCAGCGCCTCGGTCGGCGTCCAGCCGTCGTCCTCGAGCTTGCTCGCGATGACAGCAGTCCATCCGGCGAAGGCGGCACGGCCCGCCGCGCGCACGGCCTCGTCCTGCGCCGCCGTCTCCAGCAGGACGGTGGTGATCGGACAACCGTCCCGCCAGGCCGACTGCTCCATCCAGATCACCAGCCACCGAACGTACTCCGCCACCAGGGCGGGCGCGTCCGGCGTGTCGGCGGCCAGGGTCGCCAGGGTTCTCCGAACCAGCTCTCCGGCGCTGGTCACCGCGGCCTCCCCGATCTGGCCCTTGCCGCCTGGGAAGTAGTGGTAGAGCGAGCCCTTCGGCGCGCCGCTGCGCTGGACGATATCGGCCAGCCCCGTCGCGGAGTAGCCGTACCGCCGGAACAGGGCGGCGGCGGACTGGACAATGGCGCTTCGATGTCGGGGCTGGGCGGGCATGAGAATCTATATAGACTGGTCTACATCAATAGAAGGTTGATGTCATGACCCTGCCGCCGGACGGCTTCGAGCGCCACTACCGCAAGAGCCCTCTCACCGACCCCTGGGAGCCGCTCTACAGCCGCCACATCGACGACAGCCTGCAGATCGGCCTGCGGATCGCCGAGGCGCACACCAACAGCCGCGGCTTCGCGCACGGCGGGTTGGTGTCTGCGCTGGCCGACAATGCGATGGGGCTCAGCTGCGGGCTCGGCCTTGAGGGCGCGAAGGGGCTGCTCACGGTCAATCTGGCGCTCGATTTCCTCGCCGTGGCCAGGATCGGGCAGTGGCTGCAGATCGAGCCGACCGTGGTGAAGCGGGGCCGAAGCCTGTGCTTCGCCTCCGCCATCGTCACGGCCGACGGCAAGCCCTGCGCTCGCGCCAGCGCGACGTTTCAGGTCGCCACCTGACCATCACTTCCGCTCGGGGCCGATGACCGCGGGGATGCAACCAGGACAGAGGGGCTGGATCCGAATCCGAATGCAGCCTCTTCGAAGGCCGGCCCGCTCCCGCCGGCGGACAGGCTAGTCGCCAAGCTCCACGCCCACTACGCCCGCCGCGGCTGTTTCGCCGCCCGCGTCGACCGGCGCCGACCGGCGGGCGCGGTTCCTGCTGACACCGAGTGTCAACAGACCAACCATCGGCTGGGCGCACCGGGCCGGCGTTCGTACATTGTTCTTGTGTTCATTCCGAGTCTGGGCGCTACATATCGTAGTTGCCGCCGTGCCCTTCCGCCGGCT
>JBIKTU010000126.1:0-5857 GCA_044347965.1 Caulobacter sp. | reverse complement strand
GCGCGGCCAGCACCAGCAGCGGCATCTGGAAGGCCGGGCTCACGAAGCCCGCCCTGGCCGCCCAGACCACGACCAGGAAGCCGAGGCCGACCTGGGCAAGAGCCAGGCCGAACTTCATCACCGGGTTAGGGTCACGCTTGATTCGCCCGAGGAAAAGCCACATCGCCCCGAAGATCGGCGCGAAGATCAGGATGAAGCCGGAGTTGAACGAACCCGTCTGCGCCGCGGTCAGACCCATGTCGATCCAGATCGCGTCGGTCGGCGAACCGGCGGCCTGATACATGGCCTGGGTGGCGAGGAAGAAGTCCTGGCCAAGGATGCTGATGGTCGTCGGGGCGCTGATCAACGCCAGGTCGACGTTGCGGTCCGCGAACAGGCTGAGCGAGGTGCCGGCCTGTTCGAAGAGGGTCCAGAAGACCACCGAACCGAAGATCAGGACCACGGCCAGCATCATCCGCTCGCGCGCGATCTTGCCGCACTTCGCCACCACGAACCAGGCGATGTAGAGGAGCGCCGCGGCCGTGCTCAGGCCCAGGGCCCAGCCGACGATCGTATGGCTCTGGACCATCCACCAGATCACACCGACGCCGAGGATGCCGGCGAGGTAGATCAGGCCCTCACGGTTGACAGGGCCGACGATCTTCTGGGCCAGCAACGTCGGGTTCGGCGGCTCTCCCTTGCCCTCCAGGAGCGGCTTGCCGAGCACGAAAACGATGAAGCCGACCAGCATGCCGACGCCCGCGAGGCCGAAGCCGGCCCACCAGCCGACCGTCTGGCCGAGATAGCCGCAGAGGATCGAGGCCCAGAAGGCGCCCAGGTTGATGCCGTAGTAGTAGAGGTTGAAGCCCTGGTCCCGCCGGGGGTCGCCCTGCGGATAGAGCTGGCCGACGATCGAGGAGATGTTCGGCTTCAGGAAGCCGACCCCCATGATGATCAGCGAAATGGCGAGGTAGAAAATGCCGACATAGGTGCTGTCGCGCTCGGCCTTGACCTCATAGGAGTCCTTGGCGAGCAGCGCCGGCAGCGGCGCGTCGGCGGGAAGGTTGTTGATCGCCAGACCGCCATCGGGACCGGCGCCGAAGGTGTAGGTCGCGTCCCCGATCTTGATCCTGGAGACGTCATTCTCGACGACCAGTTCATAGGCAGCGCCCTGATAGTTCAGGGCCTGGGTCGCGGGACGGCCTTCCACGGCCATCATGCCATGGCCGGCGACCAGCAGCAGGGCGCCGAAGGCGATGGCCTTGCGGGTGCCGAGGTAGCGGTCAGCCAGCAGGCCGCCGATCAGCGGCAGCAGGTAGACCAGCGAGGCGTATGAACCGTAGAGGCCGCTGGAGAACTCATCCGAGAAAAGGAAGTGCTGGGTGAGGTAGAAGATCAGGATCGCACGCATCCCGTAGAAGGAGAAGCGCTCCCACATCTCGGCGAAGAACAGGATGATCAATCCCTTGGGTTGCTTCCGCATCTGCAGAAGCACAGGGATGCCTGTGGCCAGGGTGATGATGATCCCCAGCGCGATAACGATGCTCATACTGCCGTCCCCGTTGTAGTCGCTTTACGCCTAAGGGGCGGCAAGGATCCCCCCGCGACCGCCCGTACAAGCGCGGCAGAAAATCACGCGTCGACCGGTTTCACAAGCAACGGCTTGCCTCGGGCGGACATTGTGGAGGCATTCTCGCCGTTCGCGGGTTTGTCCAGTCGGTGGTTTGCGCCATGGCCGACAGGGTGGCGTCGATCATCCTCGCCACCGCGCCCGGACAGGTTCGCGCGCCGTTCCAAGGCTATGCGGTCGCCGAGTCACCCTTCCCACGAATGGAAGGGAAACGACGGCGTCAGTAGGCGCACTCGTCGAACACGCGGCTGATGTCGCCCTGCCACTCGCCGTGGAACTTCTCCAGCAGGCGCTCGGCGGGGGTCAGGCCGCTGTCGGCGATGGCTTCGAGTTCGCCCAGGTAGGTGCTTTCGTCGATGAAGCCGCCGTCCAGTCGGGCCCGGCGCTTAAGGCCCTCGCGGCTGATGGCGATCATGTCCCTGGCCACGTCCTGCACGGTGCGTCCGGCGACCACGGCCTTGAGGCCGAGACGGTTGACGTCCCGACGGACGTTTTCGCGATCCTCGCGCGTCCAGGACTTGCAGAGATCCCAGGCGGCGGCCAGCGCCGCGTCATCGTAGAATATGCCCGTCCACAGGGCCGGCAGCGCGCAAAGCCGGCTCCACGGCCCGCCGTCGGCGCCGCGCATCTCCAGATAGGTCTTGAGCCGCACTTCCGGGAAGATGGTGGTGGTGTGGTCGGACCAGTCCTTCATCGTCGCCCGGCCGTCGACACCCTCGAGCTTGCCGTCGATGAAGTCCTTGAAGCGCTTGCCGGCGACGTCGACATACAGGCCGTTACGCTTGACGAAGTACATCGGCACGTCGAGCGCGTAGCGGGCGTAGCGTTCGAAGTCGAAGCCGTCCTCGAACACGAAGTCGAGCATGCCTGTCCGGTCCGGATCGGTGTCGGTCCAGACGTTGGCGCGGGCCGACAGGAAGCCGTTCGGCTTGCCTTCGGTAAACGGCGAATTGGCGAAAAGGGCGGTGGCTATGGGCTGCAGCGCCAGGCTGGTGCGGAACTTGGCCACCATGTCGGCCTCTGACGAGAAGTCGAGGTTGGCCTGCACGGTGCAGGTCCGCAGCATCATGTCGAGGCCGAGGTCGCCGACGAGCGGCATGTAACGCCGCATGATGACATAGCGCCCCTTGGGCATGATCGCTGCGTCGGCGCGCTTCAGCGTCGGATGGAAGCCCAGACCCAGAAAGCCCAGCCCGAGCTCGTCTGCGACGGTCTTCACCTCCTGAAGGTGGTTGCCCGTCTCCTCGCAGATCTCGTGCATGGAGTTCAGGGGCGCGCCGGAGAGTTCGAACTGTCCGCCGGGCTCGAGGCTGATATTGGCCCCGCCGCGGCTGAGGGCGATCAGGGTCTGGCCGCCGTCCGCGCGGTCTTCGTAGACGCCCTCCCAGCCGAATCGCATCAGCCCCTTCAGCATCGCCTCGATGCCGTTCGGGCCGTCATAGGCGACGGTCTCGTTGCTGCTCAGATGGAAGCCGAACTTTTCGTGTTCGGCGCCGACACGCCATTCGCTGGCCGGCTTGGAGCCGACGGCGAAATAGTTCGTCAGGTCGTCCAGCGTCAGCGGACGATCGTCACACACAGTGTTGGTCATCAGAAAGCGAGCCTCCCCGGCTTCTTGGTGTTTGGCGGCAGGAGGCCCATGTCCCGACCGGGCGCGATCTTTACGCTGTTAAGCAGCTGGTAGCAAAACGCTACGGTCTCAAGAGGCCGTGAGCCAATCTCCCTTGGCCGCCTGCCAGATCGTGAGGGCGGCGATCGCGGCGGTGTCGGCGCGCAGTATGCGCGGCCCGAGCGAAACCGGTGTGACAAACGGCAGAGCCCGCATTCTGTCGCCTTCCGCCGGATCGAACCCGCCTTCCGGCCCGATCAGCACGGCCCAGGGGCCGCCATCCGCCGCGTTCAGCGCCGTCAGCGCGGGCGGGACCCCGCCGGCCTCGTCGCAGAACATCAGACGGCGTTCCGACGTCCAGCTGTCCAGCAACCGGTCCAGCTTCTCCGGCGCGAGCACCTCCGGCATGTCGAGCCGCCCGGTCTGTTCCGCCGCCTCGACGGCGATGGCCTGCAGCCGGCCGACGTTGGCGCGGTCGGCGTTGGTGCGCCGGGTCTGGACCAGCCGGATGCGGCGCACGCCCAGTTCGACGGCCTTCTCGACGATGGTCTCCAGCGGCCCGCGCTTGACCAGCGCCACCACCAGGTCGAGGTCGGGGCCGTGCGCCATCGGCCGCACGATCGAACCGACCGTCAGGCGGCAGCCGCGCTTGGTCGCCTCGACCACCGTGGCCCGCCACTCGCCGTCCCTTCCGTTGAACAGCAGCACCTCCGACCCGATGGCCAGCCGCATCACCGCGATCAGGTAGCGGCTCTGTTCGGGAGAGGGCGACACGGGGGCGCCGGCGGCCAGGGTGTCGGGGACATGGAGTCGGATCATGACGCCCTTCTAGCGCGGGATCGTCGACCGTGTTTAGCTCCCTCGCATGAGCGACAAGGCCTATGACAAGACGCTGGAGACGCTGCAGGTCGCCCTTGTCCGGTGGCAGCAGCTGGCCATGGAGCGCGGCGACAAGGTTCTGGTCATCTTCGAAGGCCGGGACGCCGCGGGCAAGGACGGCGCGATCAAGCGGATCACCGAGCATCTCTCGATCCGGGCGACCCGGGTCGTCGCCCTGCCCAAGCCGTCGGATCGCGAGCGGTCGCAGTGGTACTTCCAGCGCTATGTCACGCATCTGCCCGCCGCCGGCGAGCTCGTGATCTTCAACCGCTCCTGGTACAATCGCGGCGGCGTCGAGCCGGTCATGGGATTCTGCACCAAGGCTGAAGCCGAGGTCTTCCTGCGCGACGTGCCGGCGTTCGAGTCGATGCTGATCGACAGCGGCATAACCCTGATCAAGCTGTGGCTGGACATCAGCAAGGACGAGCAGGATCGCCGGCTCGATGACCGGCGCAGTGATCCGCTCAAGGCGCTGAAGGTCAGTCCGCTGGACGCCGTCGCCCAGGAAAAATGGAAGGCCTACAGCGCCGCCCGCGACGAGATGCTGACCCACTCACACAGCGTCATCCACCCCTGGGTCTGCGTGAAGGCCGATGACAAGAAGTCCGCCCGGCTGGCCATCATCCAGCATATCCTGTCGCTCATAGCGCCGGCGAAGCTGCGCAAGGGCGTGGACCGGCCCGACCCGGCGGTGCTCTTCCAGTTCGAGCCGGAAGCCCTCGGGGACGGGCGCCTGGCGCGCTAGACTTCAAAGTACCTAGCGCGTGTGCCAGGCCCAGGCGGTGGCGACGATCTCGTCCAGCCCGTAACGCGGCCGCCAGTCGAGTTCCGAAACGGCCTTGCGATTGTCGGCCACCAGCGCCGGTGAGTCGCCCTCGCGGCGGCCGGTCTCGGTGACGGTGATCGTCGCGCCCGAGACCCGCTCTACCGCCCTGATCACGCCCCGTACGGTCGAGCCGACCCCGGCGCCCAGGTTGAAGGCCGTGGTCTCCCCGCCGTTCAGCAGCCGGCGCAGGGCCGCGACGTGGGCGTCGGCCAGGTCGAGGACATGGACGTAGTCGCGCACCGCCGTGCCGTCCGGCGTGTCGTAGTCGGTCCCGAAGATTGAGAAGCCGGCCCGCTTCCCCAAGGCCGCATCGATCAGCAGCGGGATGACGTGCGTCTCCGGATCGTGCTGCTCGCCGATGCGCCCTTCCGGGTCAGCCCCGGCGGCGTTGAAATAGCGCAGCGCCACCGACCTGAAGCCGCTGTAGCGGTCCAGGTCGGCGAGCGCCTGCTCGACGATCAGCTTGGTACGGCCGTAGGGATTGAGCGGCGCCTGCGGATGGGTCTCGTCCATTGGCATGCGCACCGGCGCGCCGAAGGTGGCGCAGGTCGAGGAGAAGACCATCGCCTCCACACCCGCCCGTCTGGCGGCCCCGATGACGGCCAGCGAGCCGGCTACGTTCACGTCATAGAAGTCGGCCGGATTTGTCACCGACGCCGCGACCTCGATCAGCGCCGCGAAATGCAGCACCGCGACCGGACGGTGGGTGGCGAACACCGCGTCCAGCTGCACCGCGTCGCGGACGTCGCCCTTCACCAGCGGGCCCCACTGCACGAAGGCCTCATGGCCATTGGAGAGGTTGTCGAAGACCACCGGCGCGAAGCCGGCCTCGGACAGCCGCAGGCAGGTGTGGGCGCCGACATAGCCGGCCCCGCCGGTCACCAGGACGACCGGCCGGCCTTGCTGGTTGACCTCAGGACCGTTCCAGGAAGAC
>JBIKTU010000125.1:0-5865 GCA_044347965.1 Caulobacter sp. | reverse complement strand
CCACCCGCACTGCGCCCGCTTCTGCGTGCTGGGCGGCGCGAGCTGCAGCTGACGATGGCGCGCGAGCGGCCGCGCCTGACGGTCGTCATCCCGACGCTCAATGCGGCGGAGGGGCTGGCGGCCACCGTCGCTGCGCTGGACCCGTCCGACGACATCGTGGTCGTCGACGGCGGCTCGCGGGACGGCACGCCCGGTCTGGCCCGCGGCCTGGGCGCGCGGGTGATCGAGACGGCGCCCGGCCGCGGTGGTCAGCTGGCGGCAGGGGCGGCCGCCGCGGCCGAGGGCTGGCTGCTTTTCCTGCACGCCGACACGGTGCTGGAACCCGGCTGGAGGGAGGCCGTCGAACGCCATCTGTCCAGACCGGACGCTGAAGCGCAGGCGGCCTGCTTCCGCTTCGCCGTCGACGACGACTCCCCCCAGGCGCGCAGGCTGGAGCGCTGGGTGAGGTGGCGCGTCGCGGTGCTTGCGCTGCCCTATGGCGACCAGGGCCTCTTGATCCACCGGTCGCTGTACGACCGCGTCGGCGGCTTCAGGCCGCTGCCGCTGATGGAGGATGTCGATCTGGTCCGGCGACTGGGCCGGCGGCGCGTGACGGTGCTGGACGCGTCGGCCATCACCTCGGCGAGACGCTGGCGGCAGGACGGCTGGCTGCGGCGCAGCGCGCGCAATCTGCTGTGCCTGACGCTGTTTTACGCGGGCGTCCCGGCCGAGCGGATCGCGCGACTTTACGGACGCTGAGCCCGGGCGCGAAGGCGTTTGAGGCTGGCCTCGTCGTCGATGTCCTCCTGCGTCCGCAGGGTGGCGACCCTCAAGCCCTGGAGCCGCGCAAGGGTGTCGGCGAGGGTATCGGGGCTGGACCAGCGGATGCCGTCGAAGGGCAGGGGTCCGCGCGCCGAACGCCTCAGCCCGATCAGCCAGTAGCCGCCGTCCCGGGCTGGGCCGAGCACCGCGTCATGGCTACGCAGGGCGTCGAAGGCGGCGGCGATGTCGGCGCGCTTAACCGTGGGCGTATCGCTGCCGATGATCACCAGCCTTCCGACCGGAAAGCGCTGCGAGACCCGCACCAGCTTGCGCCCCAGGTCGCCCGCGCCCTGCGGCGTGGCCGCCGCTCGCCCGCGCAGCCAGCCCACCGGCCGATCCGGTGATACGGCGACCGTGGTCCGCCATCGGGGGTCGCCCGCCAGGCTCAGGAGCAGCCCGTCGATCGCGCCGCGCTGGAACCGCAGGGCCTCGACGTCGCCGATCGCCGCCGCCAGCCGCCGCTTGCCGACCCCGATGGTCGGTCGTCGGGCGAAGATGAGGAGGTTTGTGAGGTCGAGCCGGGACGCCATGGGCCCTTTTCGGCCAGGCCGGTCCATCGGTCGAGTCCCGTCGGGCCGACACACGACCTTCCGCTGCGGCACGCCCCAGGGGCAGGCCGCCGAAGCGCTTGACGGCATGGCCGCGCCCGGTTCACTCGCTAGGGACAGTCCGGCGACAAGACCGGACACACACATCAGGGAGGCGCCGAGCGCCATGCAGATCAAGGCCGCCGTCGCCACGGGTCCCGGCAAGCCGTTCGAGATCCGGACCGTCGAGCTCGACGATCCGCGCGAGGACGAAATCCTCGTCCGCGTCGTCGGGGTCGGCGTTTGCCACACCGACATCGTCTTCCAGCAGACCGGCGCGATCGCGCCGCCCGCCGTGCTGGGTCACGAAGGCTCGGGCATCGTCGAGAAGGTCGGGGCCAGGGTCACGAAGGTCGCGCCGGGCGACCGGGTGGCCATGACCTTCCGCTCCTGCGGAACCTGTCGCCGCTGCGGCAAGGGCGACGCCGCCTACTGCGAGACCATGCCGCTGCTCAACTACGCGGGCATGCGGCCGGACGGCAGCAAGGCGCTGCGCTGCGAGGAGGTCGCCGTCGGCAGCAACTTCTTCGGCCAGTCCTCCTTCGCCACCCATGCCCTGACCTACGAGCGCAATGTGGTGAAGGTTCCCGATGACCTGCCGCTGGAGCTGTTCGGGCCGCTGGGCTGCGGCATCCAGACCGGAGCCGGCGGCGTCATGCGGTCGCTGGCCTGCGAGGCCGGCTCCACCCTGTTGATCACCGGCGGGGGCCCGGTGGGCCTGAGCGCGGTGATGGGGGCGAAGATCCAGGGCTGCGAGACCATCATCCTGGTCGAGCCGCATGCATCGCGCCGCGCTCTGGCCACCGAGTTCGGCGCCACCCACGTCATCGATCCGGCGGCGTCCCCGGACCTGGCGGCCGCGGTGCGCGCCATCCTGCCCGGCGGCGTCGACTACGCCTTCGACACCACCGGCGTTCCGGCTGTGCAGGCGGCGGTGATGAACACGCTCGGCCCGAAGGGGACCTTCGGCATCGTCGGCATCTCCCCGCCGGGCACGCCGATGCCGGGCGACATCAACACCGCCATGACCTTCGGCCACACGGTGAAGGGCATTATCGAGGGCGACAGCGACCCGGACGTCTTCCTGCCGGAACTGATCGAGTACTACCGGCGCGGCGCGCTGCCGTTCGACCGCATGATCAAGACCTTCCCCTTTGACCAGATCAACGAGGCGATCGCCGCCCAGCACCATGGCGACTGCATCAAGGTCGTGCTGCTGACCGGAGCCTGACGATGAGCGAACAGATCAAGCCTGACCCGCACCGCACCGGCCCGCTGGCCGGCGTGCGCATCATCGACCTCAGCCAGTTCGTGCTCGGCCCCTACGCCACCCAGATGCTGGGTGATCTGGGCGCCGATGTGATCAAGGTCGAGGAGCCCTCCGGCGACCGCCAGCGCAACTCCGGCAAGGGACCGTCGAAGGAGATGGGCCCCGGCTACGTCGCCTTCAATCGCAACAAACGCTCGGTCAGCCTCGACCTGAAGACTGACGAGGGCAGGGCTGCGCTCGCCAGGCTGGTCGAGACCGGCGACGTCTTCATCCACAACATGCGGCCCTCGGCGGTGGCGCGGCTGGGCTTCTCCTACGCCCAGGTCGCGGCCATCAAGCCGGACATCGTCTATGTCGAGGCCATGGGCTACGACGACGACGGCCCCTACGCCGGGCTGCAGGCCTTTGACGACCTGATCCAGTCAGCCAGCGGGGCCTGCGGCCTGGGTCAGCTGGTTGATCCGGACACGGAGCTTCGGCCGCTGCCCTCGCTTCTGGCCGACAAGACCTGCGGCCTGTTCGCGGTGATCGCCACCCTGGCGGCCTTGCGCCACAAGGAGCATACCGGTGAGGGCCAGTTCGTCGCCGTTCCGATGCTGGAGACCTTCACGGGTTTCATCATGGCCGAGCACCTGTACGGCCAGAGCTTCGTGCCTCCGACCGGCGGCTTCGGATTCACCACCGCCATCACCCCGCACCGCAAGCCGTTCCGGACAAAGGACGGCTACCTGACCGTGATGCCGGCCAACCAGATGCAGTCCGCGAAGTTCATGGAGCTGGGCGGCCTGCCCGGCGCCTACGAACTCGAGCGCTTCACCTCGAAGGCGAGCGGCAAGGAGAAGGTCGCCGAGTACTACGCGATGATGAGCGAGGCGGCGGCCAGCCGCACGACCGAGGAATGGATGGCCCTGGGCGCCGAGCACTCGATCCCGGTCATGCGGGCCAACCGGCCGACCGAGATCTTCGACGACGCCCAACTGAGCCGCACCTTGTTCGAGGAGCGGACGCTGGGCGGGGCCGCGACCTACCGCGCCATGAAGCCCGGGCTGCGGTTCTCGAAGACGCCCGCGGGCATCCGGCGCGACCCGCCGGGAATTGGCCAGGACACCGACGAGGTGCTGGCCGAGGCCGGGATCACCCGCCCGGCCTGATCAGGCGTTGACGTTGACCACGGTGCGGCCGCGGATCCTGCCCTCGAGGATGTCGCGGCCGGCCTGCGGCACGCCGGCCAGGCCGATCTCGGTGACCGTCGTCGCCAGCTTCGCCAGATCGACGTCCGCCGCCAGCCGTTCCCAGGCACGCGTCCGGACCGAGAAGGGCGCGTTGACCGAGTCGATTCCGGCCAGGGTCACGTTGCGCAGGATGAACGGGAAGACCGAGCCCGGCAGGTCGACGCCCTGGGCCAGGCCGCAGGCGGCGACCGCGCCGCGATAGTCGGTCTGGGCCAGGACATTGGCCAGGGTGTGGCTGCCGACCGAGTCGACGGCCCCGGCCCAGCGCGGCGCGGCGATGGGCGGGCCGGGCTCCGACAGCGTCTTGCGGTCGATGATGTCGCTGGCGCCGAGGGCGGTGAGGTAGGCGGCTTCCTCCAGCCGGCCGGTCGAGGCGATGACGCGATAGCCCAGCTTGGCGAGGATCATGATCGCCACCGAGCCGACCCCGCCGCCCGCGCCGGTCACCAGGACCGCGCCGCTGTCCGGGGTGAGGCCGGCATGCTCCAGCGCCAGCACGCTGAGCATGGCGGTGTAACCGGCGGTGCCTATGGCCATGGCGTCGCGCGTGCTGATGCTGTCCGGCAGCCTGACCAGCCAGTCGCCGTTGACCCGCGCCTTCTGGGCGTAGCCGCCATGGTGGGTCTGGCTCAGACCCCAGCCATTGAGAACGACGCGGTCGCCGGCCGCCCACGCGGGGTGGGACGACTGGGTGACCGTGCCGGCCAGGTCGATGCCCGGCACCAGCGGATAGGTCTGGATCACGCCCGGCCGTCCGGCCAGCGCCAGCCCGTCCTTGTAGTTCACCGTGGAGTAGTCGACGTCGATCCTGACGTTGCCGTCCATCAGCTGGTCTTCGGAGAGGTCGACCTGTTCAACCGTGACCGTGCGATCCACCCGGGTGGCGAGGAGGGCCTTGAAGGTCATGGTCGGGGTCCTGAGCTGGCTGATGCGGCGCCTGTGGACCTGGGTATGAGCCCAAAACCGCCTCCGCGCCACCGTGTTCGGAGGGCTTTAGAGGTTACGTCTTGCCTGACCCTGCGGCGCCGGGGCTGAGATGGTTGCAACCAGAAAACACTCCCAGGAAACGCGCCATGAAACTCGACAGCACCGTCTCCGCCGTGGTCACCGGCGGCGCTTCCGGCCTTGGAGCCGCCACGGTCAAGGCCCTGCGGGACCTGGGCGTCAAGGTCGCCATCTTCGACCAGAACGCCGAGACCGGCACGAAGAAGGCCGAGGAGCTCGGCGCCCTGTTCTGCGAGGTCAATGTGATGAGCGAGGAGTCGGTCGACGCCGGCTTCGCCAAGGCTCGCGCCGCCCACGGCCAGGAACGCATCCTGGTCAACTGCGCCGGCGGCGGCCGGGGCGGCAAGACCATCGCCCGCGACAAGCAGACCGGCGAGATCAAGCAGTTCAACGCCGCCGACTTCGAATGGGTGCTGGGCCTCAACACCGTCGGCACCTTCCGCTGCATCGTGAAGAGCGCGGCCGGCATGGCGACCCTGGAGCCGGACGAGGACGGCGGCCGCGGCGCCATCGTCAACACCGGCTCGGTGGCGGCCGAGGACGGTCAGGTGGGGCAGGTGGCCTATGCGGCGGCCAAGGCGGCGATCAAGGGCATGACCCTGGTCATCGCGCGCGACCTGGCCAACGAGGGCATCCGCATCAACACCATCCTGCCGGGCATCATGGCCACGCCGCCGATGCTGGGCGTCAAGACCCGCGCGCCGGCCATTTTCGACAGCCTGTCGGCCTCGGTGCCGTTCCCCCGCCGGCTTGGGCATCCGCACGAGTACGCGGACCTGGCCGTGACCATGCTGCGCAACGGCTACTTCAACGGCGAGACCGTCCGACTCGACGGCGCCATCCGAATGCCGCCGCGCTAGAGCCCCAGCTGGCGGGCGATGATGTTCTTCTGGATCTCCGTCGCCCCGCCATAGATCGTCTGGGCCCGGGCCAGGAAATAGGCGGCGGTGGCCGGCGCGGCGAAGGCGGG